>JAWXTX010000134.1:0-6876 GCA_044433165.1 Ferrimonas sp.
TGAACAGTTAGATGGTTTTCGTCAAGAAGTTGAAGGCGAAGGGCTGCCATCCTACCCGCATCCACACTTGATGCCTGAGTTTTGGCAATTCCCTACCGTATCTATGGGCTTAGGGCCTATCAGTGCCATTTATCAAGCTCGATTCTTGAAATACCTGCATGGTCGGGGACTCAAAAATACCAGCGAGCAGCGAGTGTATGCTTATTTGGGCGACGGCGAGATGGATGAACCGGAGTCTCGTGGTGCTATCTCGTTTGCGGCTCGTGAAGGGCTAGATAACCTGTGCTTCTTAATTAACTGTAACCTTCAGCGCTTAGATGGCCCAGTGATGGGCAATGGCAAAATCATTCAAGAATTAGAAGGCTTGTTTAAAGGCGCCGATTGGAATGTCGTTAAAGTCATTTGGGGCAGTGGTTGGGATAAGTTACTGGCCAAAGACAGCAGCGGTAAACTGTTGCAGTTAATGAATGAAACGCTCGATGGGGATTACCAAACTTACAAATCCAAAGATGGTGCTTATGTGCGAGCCCATTTCTTCGGTCGTTACCCTGAGACCGCCGCTTTAGTTGCGGACATGACTGACGATGAGATTTTTGCCTTACAGCGAGGCGGCCACAGCCCATCGAAGTTGTACGCGGCGTATAAAAACGCGATGGATACTAAAGGCAAACCGACGGTGATCCTCGCGAAAACCGTGAAGGGTTATGGCATGGGCGAAGCAGCCGAAGGCAAGAACATTGCCCACCAAGTGAAAAAGATGGACATGTCTCATGTTACCCATCTGCGCGATCGCTTGGGATTAAAAGATCTGCTGCCGGACGAAAAATTAACCTCCCTGCCTTACCTTTCCTTGGAAGAGGGATCGCCAGAACACCGCTATTTGCATGAGCGTCGCCAAGCGTTAAAAGGGTATACCCCTAAGCGATTGCCCAATTATACCCAGCCGCTGGTTTTACCTGAGTTAACCGCGTTCCAAAGTTTGTTGAATGAGCAAAAGCGTGAGATCTCTACCACCATGGCGTTTGTGCGTGCCTTAAATGTCATGCTCAAAGACAAAGGCATGGGTAAAAATGTGGTGCCGATTATTGCGGATGAAGCACGTACCTTTGGGATGGAAGGTTTATTCCGTCAAATCGGTATTTACAACCCGAAAGGGCAAGAATACACCCCGCAGGATCGTGATGTTGTTTCTTATTATAAAGAAGCCACATCAGGCCAAGTGCTGCAAGAAGGGATCAATGAGCTGGGCGCCATGTCTTCTTGGGTTGCTGCGGCGACCTCTTACAGCACCAACGATTTACCGATGATCCCGTTTTACATCTATTACTCCATGTTTGGTTTCCAACGGGTGGGGGATATGGCGTGGATGGCTGGCGATCAACAGGCTCGTGGCTTCTTATTAGGAGCAACAGCCGGTCGAACGACCTTAAATGGTGAAGGTTTGCAGCACGAAGATGGCCATAGCCACATTTTGGCGAATACCGTACCGAACTGCGTGTCGTACGATCCTACTTTTGCCTATGAAGTGGCGGTGATCTTACAAGATGGCATTCGTCGTATGTATGGTGATCAAGAAAACGTGTTCTATTACTTAACCTTGATGAATGAAAACTACGCTCAGCCGGCGATGCCAGCAGGCGCAGAAGAGGGGATCTGTCGAGGGATCTACCGCTTGAAAACCGTGGCTGGCACTACCGAACAGCAAGTTCAGTTGTTGTCTTCTGGCACCATCATGACGCAAGTACTTGAAGCAGCAGAAATTTTATCCCGTGAATATGGCATTGGTTCCGATATTTATTCGGTTACCTCATTTAACGAATTAACTCGTGATGGGCAAGCAGTTGAACGCTGGAATATGCTACACCCAACCGAGACTGCAAAAGTGCCGTACGTGGCTACGGTGTTGTCGGATATGCCAACCATTGCAGCAACCGATTACATGAAAAACTACGCTGAACAGATCCGAGCATTTTTACCAAGCACTAGCTACAAAGTACTGGGCACAGATGGTTTCGGACGTTCAGATAGCCGAGCTAACTTGCGTCGTCACTTTGAGGTGAATGCGCATTATGTCGTAGTTGCTACCTTGGCTGAATTAGCCAAACAAGGGCAACTCAATGCAACCGTGGTGGCTGATGCAATTGCAAAATTTGGCATCAATCCAGAAAAAATTAACCCGCTTTTCGCTTAAGGAAGAGTAAACAACATGGCCATTCAGATTACCGTACCCGATATTGGTACCGATGAAGTTGAAGTAACTGAGATCTTAGTGAGCGTTGGTGACCGCGTTAGCGAAGAGCAATCGTTGTTAACCGTGGAAGGCGATAAAGCCTCCATGGAAGTGCCGGCAAGCAGCGCAGGAATCGTTAAAGAGATCCTCGTGAAAGTGGGTGAAGGAGTGACAACCGGTAGCGTGATAATGGTGTTTGACACCGAAGAGGCGGCCGCGCCAGTAACGGCGGCACCGGCAGCAGCCAGTAATGCGACCCAAGAACAACAGATCTACGTGCCAGATATTGGTGGTGACGAAGTGGAAGTCACGGCCATTATGGTGAACGTGGGCGATAGCGTAACGGAAGAACAAGCGTTATTGACGGTAGAAGGCGATAAAGCTTCGATGGAAGTGCCTGCCCCAATGGCGGGTGTGGTAACACGCATTGAGGTGGAAATTGGCGACAGTGTGACCACCGGCAGTGCCATCATGGTCTTTAGCATTGGCGCGCCAGCAGAGCCAACGCCGACGGCAGAAATCAGTTCAAGTGCCCCTCAAACGGCACAGCCAGCAACCGAACAGCAAATCGTGGTGCCAGATATTGGTGGCGATTTGGTGGAAGTGACCGAGTTACTGGTGAATGTGGGTGATCGTGTGAGCGAAGAGCAAGCACTGTTAACCGTGGAAGGCGATAAAGCGTCGATGGAAGTACCGGCACCGATGGCGGGCATTGTGCACGCGATTCAAGTAGCCGTGGGCGATAAAGTCAGCACTGGCAGCGCCATCATGACCTTTACCGTTGAGGCGGCGACTTCGAGCGTTGTCGATGCACCGGCACCAACATCAACACCAACACCAACATCAACGGCGCCAGCTGTGGCTGCCACTGCCGTCGCGCCTGTGGCCAGCAGCGATTTTGTTGAAAACCCAGCTTACGCTTATGCCACTCCTGTGATCCGTCGTTTAGCGCGGGAATTTGGTGTGGATCTGAGTAAAGTAACTGGCACGGGTCGTAAGCAGCGGATCATCAAAGAAGACGTACAAGCCTACGTCAAAGCCGCATTGGCTCAGATGCAATCTGGCTCTGTGAGCAATCAGGGTAGTGGCTTAGATTTGATCCCGTGGCCAAAGGTGGATTTTGCTAAGTTTGGTGAAATCGAAACCTTGCCACTCAATAAGATCAAAAAGCTCACCGGCGCGAACATGAGCCGCAATTGGGCCATGATCCCGCATGTAACTCAGTTTGATGAGGCGGACATCACCGAAGTGGAGGCATTCCGCAAAGCGCAAAACGGTGAAGTCGAAAAACAAGGGCTGGGCTTTAAGATCACGCCATTGGTGTTCATCTTGAAAGCCGTGGCGAAAACTTTGGCTGATCTGCCGCAGTTCTGCGCTTCTTTGAGCGCCGATGGCCAAAGTGTTATTCGTAAAAAGTACATCCACATTGGGGTGGCGGTGGATACTCCGAATGGCTTGGTGGTACCGGTGATCCGCAATGTGGATCAAAAAGGGATCTACCAGCTTTCAGAAGAGTTGCTGGCGGTTTCTAAAAAAGCGCGTGATGGCAAGTTAACTGCGGGAGATATGCAAGGCGGTTGCTTTACTATCTCAAGCTTAGGTGGCATTGGCGGTACGGCCTTTACACCGATTGTGAATGCCCCTGAAGTGGCCATTTTGGGTGTATCTAAGTCTGATATTAAGCCGAAATGGAATGGCAAAGAGTTTGCGCCGCGACTCATGCTGCCGTTATCACTGTCGTATGATCACCGCGTGATTGATGGTGCTGATGGCGCTCGCTTTAGCGCCACGTTAGCAGGGTATCTCTCCGACATCCGTAAATTGGTGTTGTAGCGCTCACAGGAAGCCGAGATTTTGCGATCCGGCTTCTGTTTTGGCTGCAGCCAAGTACAATGGCTGCAGTCCAATGGAATGAATAAAAATTTGAGGAATATCATGAGCCAAGAACTTAAAGCTCAAGTGGTGGTACTCGGTGCCGGCCCAGCTGGCTATTCTGCCGCATTTCGCGCTGCTGATCTCGGATTAGAAACCGTGCTTATCGAGCGTTTTAGCACCTTAGGTGGTGTTTGTTTGAATGTCGGTTGTATCCCATCAAAAGCCTTATTGCACATTGCTAAGGTGATTGATGAAGCCAAACATGCTGCTGCCCATGGCGTGACATTCGGCGCGCCAACCATTGATCTGGATAAAATCCGCGATCATAAAAACAAAGTCGTTGGCCAATTAACCGGCGGGTTAGGCGGCATGGCTAAAATGCGCAAAGTGAAGGTGGTGACTGGCCACGCACAGTTTAGCGGAGCGCATCAACTCACGGTTGAAGGCGCTGATGGCACCACGGTTGTGCAGTTTGACCATGCTATTATCGCAGCAGGCTCTCGACCAATTGAGCTGCCTTTTATTCCCCATCATGATCCGCGCATTTGGGACTCAACCGACGCTTTAAAATTAGAGCAGGTACCAGAGCGCTTACTGATCATGGGCGGTGGTATTATCGGCCTAGAAATGGGCACCGTTTACGACGTGCTTGGTTCGCAGGTTGAAGTGGTGGAGATGCTTGATCAAGTTATCCCTGCAGCTGATAAAGACGTGGTGAAAGTCTTTACCAAGAGCATGTCGAAAAAATTCCATTTTATGTTAGAAACCAAAGTTATGGCGGTGGAAGCCAAAGACGATGGTATCTACGTGACCATGGAAGGCAAACAAGCGCCGAGCGAGCCGCAGCGTTATGACGCGGTGTTGGTGGCGATTGGGCGTGCTCCTAATGGCAAATTGCTGAATGCCGAAGCGGCCGGTATTGCCGTGGATGAGCGTGGATTTATTAATGTCGATAAGCAGATGCGCACTAACGTGCCGCACATTTATGCTATTGGTGACATTGTTGGGCAACCTATGCTGGCGCACAAAGGCGTGCACGAAGGCCATGTGGCCGCAGAGGTGATCGCCGGTAAGAAGCACTATTTTGATCCGAAGGTGATCCCATCGATCGCGTACACCGATCCGGAGATCGCTTGGGTTGGCAAAACCGAAAAAGAAGCCAAAGCCGAAGGCATTAATTACGAAGTGGCGACCTTCCCATGGGCGGCTTCAGGCCGTGCGATTGCACAAGACTCTGCCGATGGCTTAACCAAACTCATTTTCGATAAAGACAGCAACCGCCTGATTGGTGGGGCTGTGGCTGGCTCTAACGGTGGTGAATTGTTAGGGGAATTGGCATTGGCCATTGAAATGGGATGTGACGCGGAAGACATCGCTTTAACCATTCATGCTCACCCAACGTTGCATGAATCGGTCGGGCTGTGTGCGGAAGTGTACGAAGGCAGCATTACCGATCTGCCGAATGCGAAAGCCAAGAAAAAATAAACACTGTGTAACGTGATAACAGTAAAAAGCAGCCATTGGGCTGCTTTTTTGTTTAGTCGAAAAACCTTTGCCATTGAGTTAAATCAAGCAGCGTGTGATCGGCAATGCTAAAGCGTGGATCGTGGCGTTGATCTGGCTCGGGGATCGCGATGACCTGCATGCCAGCGGCTTTTGCCGCAATGACGCCATTGAGGGAATCTTCAATGGCTAAGCAGGAGATTGGGGCGATGCTCAACGCGGCAGCTGCGTCTAAATACACTTGTGGGTGCGGTTTGCCATAAGGCAGCTGCTCGGCAGAGCATACTGCTTGAAAGTACTGGTGTAATTGCAAGCGTGTCAGCGTAGCATCAATTAAACTTTGTGGCGAGGAGGTGGCCAAGGCCATTGGTATTCCTTGTTGCTGAAGGTGTATTAAGGCCTGCTGTACGCCATTTAAAGGCCGGCCCTCGGTGCGGATCAGCTGCTCGACTCGCTGCACGATTTGTTGAGCTACCCATTGGATCTCGGCCGCTTGTTTTTGAGGCGCTTGGCTGCCCCAAGGATAACGTTGATGCCAATGTTGCACCACTTGATCAATCCGTAATCCCTTGGTGGTAATGGTATCAGCACGGGTTAAGGGCACCCCATAATTTGGGAATATTTCTAATTGGGCTTGTTGCCAGTAAGGCTCAGAATCGATCAGTACGCCATCCATATCAAAGATCACCGCTGCAAAAGAGCGATGGCTGGCACTGACAGGTATGGATGAGTTCGGTTTATTCGCTGGCATGGTGTGTCATTCGTAAGCATCGTAAAAGCCGATATTACCTTAAATTCATACGGGCTTGACGTATCGCAAGATAACCTTGCAGTAGCGAGGGCACTGATTCAAAAATCAGCGTAATCTGGTTATACTGCCGCCACCTAGCAAGATGGGCGATGGATCGTACATTGCGTGATAGTGCCCATCAGCTCACAGGATGTGCAGCTTGTGATGAGCTTGCCAGATGAAGAGGATGTCATTGTGTTAGAAGCCTATCGTGAACACGTCGCCGAGCGTGCGGCTCAAGGTATTGTGGCTAAGCCACTGGATGCCCAACAAACTGCAGAATTGATTGAACTGCTCAAAACCCCTCCTGCCGGAGAATCTGCGTTTTTATTGGATCTGTTGGAAAACCGCATTCCCCCCGGTGTCGATGAAGCCGCGTACGTTAAAGCCAGCTTTTTGGCCGCTATTATGGCGGGAACGACAGCCAGCCCGCTGGTTAGCCCTGAAAAAGCCACCGAGCTCCTTGGTACTATGCAGG
>JAWXTX010000135.1:0-6848 GCA_044433165.1 Ferrimonas sp.
GCGGTTATGTGTTGTTGGCGATGTGTTTGGCGCCTTACTTGCGTAAGTTCGGTAAATTCACGGTGCCGGACTTTATCGGCGATCGATACTATTCTCAAACCGCCCGTACGGTTGCGGTGATCTGCGCTATTTTTGTGAGTTTTACTTATGTGGCTGGGCAGATGCGAGGCGTGGGGGTCGTGTTTTCCCGTTTTTTGGAGGTTGACATCACCATGGGGGTGTTGATCGGCATGGCAATTGTGTTTTTTTATTCCGTCTTAGGTGGCATGAAAGGGATCACTTATACCCAAGTGGTGCAATACGTTGTGATGATCACCGCTTATTTGGTGCCGGCTGTTTTTATCTCCATCATGTTAACCGGTAATCCATTGCCGCAATTAGGTTTCGGCTCGGTGCTTGCCGATGGCTCTGGATTATCTGTGCTTGATAAGCTCGATGGCTTGGTGATGGAATTGGGTTTTCATCAATATACCGATGGCACTAAATCGACGATAGATGTGGTGTGTATTACGGCGGCCTTGATGGTTGGTACTGCGGGGTTACCTCACGTTATCGTGCGTTTTTTCACGGTACCGAAAGTGGCAGATGCGCGTATTTCTGCGGGTTGGGCATTGGTCTTTATTGCCTTGTTATACACCACGGCTCCGGCCGTAGCCTCATTTGCTCGGTTAAATATGATTGAAACCATTAATGGCGCTGAAGGCAGCGGCACCTTGCACTCGGAGCGCCCACAATGGATTAAAAATTGGGAACAAACGAAGTTAATTCAGTGGGTTGAAGATAAAAATAATGATGGAAGAATGTTTTATTCTGGCGATGATCGTAATGAAATGCACATCGATCGAGACATTATGGTGCTGGCTAACCCTGAAATTGCGGATCTTCCCAATTGGGTAATTGCACTTGTGGCTGCTGGGGGGATTGCTGCGGCGTTATCGACCTCTGCTGGCTTGCTGCTGGTGATCTCCACCGCAGTTTCACATGATTTGCTTAAACGTAATTTAATGCCCTCGATTACCGATCGACAGGAGCTACGGTACGCTCGCATGGCCGCTGCAGTTGCCGTTTTGGTGGCAGGCTATTTGGGGATAAACCCACCAGGGTTTGTTGCGCAAGTGGTTGCTTTTGCCTTTGGGCTTGCGGCATCGTCGTTTTTCCCTGCCATTATTATGGGGATCTTCTCAACGCGGATGAATAAAGAGGGGGCGGTGGCTGGGATGATCAGCGGTATCAGCTTTACTGCGGCGTATATTATTTATTTTAAATTTATTAATCCGGCCGGTAATTTGCCAAGTAATTGGTGGTTTGGGATCTCCCCTGAAGGGATCGGAACGCTTGGAATGCTCTTAAATTTTGTGGTGGCTTTCCTTGTGAATAGCGTTACTGCCAAAGCTCCTGAGTCGATCCAGCAAATGGTAGAGTCTATTCGTTTTCCGAAAGGCGCAGGAGACGCAAACCCGCATTAATGGCTCTATGATTTAAGCCAAAAGAGATTGAGAAATACGATAAAAAACACCGGTTCCTTATTGTAAAAGGAGCCGGTGCTGTTCTTTTAATTGAAATAGATCAGTGTGTTATTGATATCAAGGATGGCAATGCTAAGACGGCTGTGACGTTGTCGAAGTGGATTCGCGGTTAATCAAACCGTCAACCATCAATGCAATGGCGCCATCGCCGGTGATGTTTGTTGCGGTACCAAAGCTGTCTTGCAAAGCAAATACGGCCAGCAATAAAGCCACACCGGTTGCATCAAAGCCCAAGACACCCACCACTAGCCCCATAGAGGCCATTACGGTTCCGCCCGGTACGCCTGGTGCGCCAATGGCAAAAATACCAAAGAACAGAATAAATATCATCATGGTTCCCATGCTGGGGACCACGCCGTACAGCATCAGCGATATCACCATCACAAAGAGTGTTTCGGTGAGTACAGAGCCGGCTAAATGAATGGTAGCACCTAGTGGAATAACAAAGTCTACGGTGTTGTTATTTAATGCTTTAGAGCGGCGAGCACACTCTAAAGCAACTGGCAATGTGGCCGCGCTGGACATGGTGCCTACTGCTGTTAAATAGGCTGGTCCGTAGTGTTTTAATACTTCTAACGGGTTACGACGAGAGATAGCCCCTGCAATGCTATAAAGCACGGCGAGCCAAATCATATGGCCGACGATGGCCATTAATACCACTTTAATAAATACTGGCAATTGCTCTGTGAGAGTGCCTTTCCAAGAAAGTTCGGCAAAAGTCGCAGCAATGAAGAAAGGCAGTACGGGAATGACAATATTGCTGACAATAAACAGCATAATACGCTCAAATTCAGCCAGTAAATGGCTAAAGTTGGTTGCTTGGGTGCTTAATGTCGCAATCCCCAATACCATAGCCAGCACAAGAGCACTCATTACGGACATAACGGGTGGAATATTCAGTTTAAAGATGGCGTCGGGCAGCGCTTGTAAGGCACTCATTGAAACAGGGACATCAAGATAAGGGATCAGTAAAAGCCCTGAAAAATAAGCAAAAGTTGCTGCACCTACGGCAGATAGATAAGCAATCGTGATCGTTGCAGCCAGCATACGATTGGCGTGCTCACGCAAGCGGGTAATTGCTGGCGCAATAAAACCAATAATAACCAACGGCACCATAAAGAAGATAAATTGCCCAGTGGTGTACTTAATGGAGCTGATCACTTCCATTACTGAAGCGGAGGCCCATTGTCCGATAAGGGCACCAATCACAATGGCGAATAATAATTTGAAGATTAATCCCCATTCACCGAGTTTATTGTGCGTGTTCGTATTCATAGATTCGCTTAAATTCTTATTTATAGATAGATCGCCATAAGCGGTGTTGCCTTATTACAAGGTACAGGTGGCGAAGTAGTGCGCTAAATTGATTGATATTTACAAATTAACCAACTGATATTGTATAACAAAATGGTATTTTTTGCCTTTTTGTCATTATGCTGCTTTGCACTACCTTAGGCCAAAAAAGCATGATCAACTTGAAGTTGGCAACAAGGTAGCGAAATGTGTCGCCCCTGGATCACTGTAAAATTTTAATGGTTTGGGTCAGCTGATGTTTGGCATTTGGTGCTAGGTGGACTGGATGGTGGACAATGGCGCTCTCGATACAGATAAAGTGTGGCCAAGCCTCAGGAGCCACATCATTCGGGTGTTGTTTTCCTGGGTTCCAGATCACCATGCTGTCGCTGCCTTGGTGACAAATATGGCGATTAAGTAAGGTTAATTGATTGAGATTGGGAATAATGGCGTCAATAGGGTGGGGCAACGGCCCATCGTGAAAGCGTTGTTCGGCGCCTTGTTTAAGGGAATTATAAAAACGGCGTTGGCTGAGTTCATCGAAGTGCAACTGCCGCACATCTTCGCATTGAAAATAGCTGTGCAGTGCTCCAGTAAACGACCACGGCTGGGCATCGGTATTGGTGACCGTTAACGTTAGCGAGAGCTGCCGTTCAGTTAATTCAACGTTCAGCAGTAATGAAAATTGGTAAGGCCACAGAGCGCGCGTTTTCGTACAATCCTTCAAGTGCAGTTGGGCACATTGGGCACTTTTCTGGATGCATTGCCATTGGCTGGTACGAGCAAAGCCATGCTTTGGCTGATTTTGCTCTGCAAACCAAGGAAAACAAATAGGGATCCCTCCTCGAATCGCACCGGTTGGTGAGTTCGTTTCCGCCAATTCGCTGAGCCATAAGATCTCTTGCCCTTGATGCTGCCAACGTAAAATATGGCCACCATATAAACTGATGTCCAGTTGGTTATTCGGAGTTGTTAGGGTGATGTTCGTCATTGAAAATTTACCATTCAAGGCCGCCTTAAAAGTAACGGTATGGCAAAGTATGATGGATGGCTAGCAATAAAAAAGAGGCCGAAGCCTCTTATTATTTGTGGGATTACTTCAATTCGTGGCTTACCAGCCTTTTACCAAGTTGCCATTAAACAACTCAAAAGCACGTTGATAAACAGCATTAGATTGGTAGACCTGAATAAATTGGGCAATGCGCTCATCGTGTTGGTTATCAGCACGGGAAACAATAAGATTAACGTATGGGCTGTCTTTTGATTCGACAAATAAACCTTCTTTTTCTAGCGATAACCCAGCTTGTCCAGCAAACGTATTATTGATAATAGCAAAGCTAACATCAGGTAAAGAACGAGGCAATTGCGCCGCTTCCAATTCGAGAATTTGAACGTTTTTGGGGTTTTCTACGATATCTAATGGTGTCGATTTGATGCCCGTACCAGCCTTTAATGCGATCAAACCTTGCTGCTCTAATAAAACTAAGGAACGCCCTAAATTAGTTGGATCATTTGGCACAGCAATTTTGGCGCCATCAGGTAATTCATCTAAAGAACGGATCTTTTGTGAATAAGCAGCAATGGGGTATACGAACGTGTTAGCAACCGCCACCAGTGAATAACCACGAGCACTTACTTGCCCATCCAAATAAGGACGATGTTGAAAAGCATTAATGTCGATACTGCCATCTTGAAGTGCGGCGTTTGGCGTAACGTAATCAGTAAAAGGGATGATCTCAACATCCAGATCAAATTGCTCTTTAGCCAGCTTTGCTGCTACCTCCGCTACTTGGGTTTCAGGGCCAGCAATGGTGCCGAGTTTTAATGTGTTGGTTGGTTTTGGGCCACAAGCGGATAGCGCTAATGTGGCGGCAATGGCAAATAAAGTACGAATGGAGCGTTTCATATCATTATCCTTTTTTATTTCTATGTATTAACGATGATCGATGCGACGCACAATGGCATCGCCAGTAGATTGGATGAGCTGAACCAGCACTAACAAAATCGCAATAGTGGCGAGCATCACTTCTGGCTCAAATCGATAATAGCCATAGCGAATGCCAACATCGCCTAGCCCACCACCACCGACAGCGCCGGCCATCGCGGAATAACTCACTAAAGTCACTAAAGTAATGGTGATGCTATTCACGATACCGGGCAGTGCTTCTGGTAACAGTATTTTTATGACGGTTTGCGTTTTAGAAGCGCCCATAGCATTTGCCGCTTCGATCAACCCTGTTGGTACTTCTAATAATGCCCCTTCAATTAAACGTGCCATAAAAGGAATTGCACCAACAGTCAGCGGTACCACCGCCGCTAATGTACCGATGCTGCTGCCCACAATCAGCCGCGTAAACGGGATAATTGCCACCAGAAGAATAATAAAAGGCACAGAGCGACCTACGTTAACGATGAGTCCTAATAGCCGATGCAGTGTCGGCTGGCTGAGTAACTGCCCCGATTTGGTAAGATGTAAAATAATGCCTAATGGCGCGCCAAATAATGTGGCTAACGCCCCGGCCAGCAGCACCATTTGCAGAGTTTGCCAAGTAGCACTGATTAAAAGAGGTGCAATATCAATCAACATAGCCCAATACCTCTACGTGAATTTGGTGTTGTGTTAAATAGTGGATGGCCTGTTGTGCAGCGGCTTCTTGGCCAAAAAGCTCTACGAGCATTAAGCCAAATTTAGTTGTGCCAATGGTTTCCATCTGGGCACTAATAATGTTGATGTTGACATCAAATTGATGGGCAATTTGCGTGATCACCGGCTCATCGGTCGACTCGCCATGAAAGCGCAGTTGCAGAATTGGTTTACTGTTTGCGCTTGGCGTTGGTTGTAATTGCAATTGGTATAGTTCGGGCAACTGAATGTGCAAAGTGTCTTGCACAAACTGTTGAGCTAACGGCGTTTGTGGATCAGCAAAGAAACGGCTGACGCTGGTTTGTTCGATTAAATGGCCATCATCAATTAAGGCAACCTGATCGCAGATCTGCTTCACCACTTCCATTTCATGGGTAATTAATAAAATGGTTAGGCCCAATTGCTGATTAATTTTCTTTAGCAGTGCTAAAACCGATTTGGTTGTGGTGGGATCGAGCGCAGAAGTCGCTTCGTCACACAACAGTACCTTTGGATCATTGGCCAAGGCTCGGGCAATGGCCACTCGTTGTTTTTGGCCGCCACTGAGATTGGCAGGGTAGACGTCTTCTTTGCCGGTTAGCCCTACCAGAGCAATTAAACTTTCAACTTTAGCGCGAATATCCGCTTTGTTTTTGCCTGCAAGTTCCAAGGGAAGTGCAATATTCGCGAAAACCGTTCTGGCGGAGAGCAGATTAAAATGTTGGAAAATCATCGCCAGCTGTTGACGTTGTTGGCGTAATTGCCCATCGCTTAAGGCCGTTAAATCGATGCCATCAATAATCACTTGGCCTTGGTCGGGGCGTTCTAATAAGTTAACACAGCGAATTAATGTGCTTTTGCCTGCACCCGATGCGCCGATAATCCCGAAAATCGTTCCTTTAGCAACGTGCAGATCCGTAGCTTTTAAGGCATGCACCTGAATATCGTTAATGCAATAGCTTTTGCTGATAGCGTTAAGGGTGATCATTGTTCTTTAAGCCCCGTTTACAGTAGAACGCAAGCATACATAGACGTCCAGACTTCCGTCAACAGACATTTGGACGGCTGGACGTATAAAGTGACAAAATTGAATTAGGCAATTGATGAGAGTGATAGAACTCGTTTGAGAATGGGCTTGTTGATATTGTGCTATTCTTTAAATATCAATAATTTATTTGAATATAAAGAGCGCTTTACATCCACAGGACAAAGACAATCATAAGCCCAAGGCAAAAGTGCTGCCCCTGCACATGGCCTAAAGTAAACACAACTTGTTTAAATATTAAACAAACGGTCATTTTTTTGAAATAAAGCCTTGCGCGTTTTAAACGGGTGCCTATAATGCGCCCCTGTCGACGGGACAACGGCTCGCCAAAAGCGATTAAGCCTCACCAACGACAAGTTCC
>JAWXTX010000136.1:0-6802 GCA_044433165.1 Ferrimonas sp.
GACCACTAAAACCAACACCAGATAAGTCAACATTCGAATAAGCTGGATATCGCTATACAGGTGGCCTTGAGTTCGCGTCCAGTCTTGCAGATAGAGTGCTTCGTTTTGAGCAAAACCAACACGATGGATAACGGCAGGGGCCGCAAACAAATCTTGCACGCTAAAACGCATGCCATTAGGGCCTGTTAGCCCTGCAATGTCCGCGGCAGTCTGCATATTGGTGTATGCCATGGCGCTGTCAATTTCGCCACCCAGTTTAAATAGCCCTGAGACCGTTAGTACCCGTTGCACTGGGCTTTGACGAGGATCCGCCGCGGGGATCAATAAACTAACGCGATCACCAATTTTGGCTTCTAAACTGTTGGCCAACGCTGCACCAAGTACCACTTGATTAGCGGCGTTATCAAGGCTTGCCCAACCCGCTTCATCAATAAACTCAGCCACATTTGAGGTACGTTGTTCTAGGCTCGGCTCAATGCCACGCAAGGTAACCGGTTTCATGGTTTCACCGCGCTGCATTAACCCTTGTAATGCAATAAAAGGCGCCGCGGCAATCACTTCCGGTTCTTGTTCTAGCGCTTGTTGCAAGCGAGGCCAATCTTGCAATGCCCCTTCTACCGCCAGAAACTCACCATGAGGTACCACCGCGAGTAAACGCTCACGCAGCTCTCTTTCAAAGCCATTCATGGCAGAGAGTACAATAATCAGCACGGCGACCCCAAGGGTGATCCCAACCACCGATGAGACAGAGATAAACGAGACAAAGCCATTATTATTGCGGCCGCGCCAAAAGCGCCAGCCGATATGCAGCGACAGCTCAGTCATGCAATGGCTCCAACTTTCCAGCGCGCATCTCCAACTGCCTATCCAACTTTGCCGCCAGCGTTCGATCGTGCGTTACCACCACAAACGCCGTGCCCTGCTCTGCCGCTAGCTCTCGTAATAAACCGTAAACCGATTCCGCACTGCGTTCATCTAAGTTACCTGTAGGCTCATCGGCTAATACCAATTGGGGCTGGTTTGCCAAGGCGCGTGCAATGGCAACCCGTTGCCGCTCACCGCCAGATAATTCACTGGGACGATGCTGCAAACGCTCAGCCAAGCCAACTCGCTGTAATAATTGAGTCGCGCGCTGCTGAGCTTGCCCAGCAGCGATCCCAGCTATGCGCATTGGCATGGCAACGTTTTCCAACGCGGTAAACTCAGGTAACAAATGGTGAAACTGATAAATAAACCCCAGCTGCTGATTACGCAATTGATTGCGTTGGCGTTCACCCAACTGAGCCAAGTTTTGGCCATCAAACTCAATGGTGCCAGAGGTTGGGGTATCGAGCGTGCCAAGCAAATGCAATAAGGTGCTTTTACCTGAACCACTACTGCCAATAACGGCCACTAACTCACCGGCAAACACCTCAAAAGAGAGATCATTCAATACCGGCGTGAGTTGGCGTCCTTCTTGATAACATTTACTCAATTCATGACAACGTAATATTGGCTTATTCATAGCGCAGCACCTCTGCAGGGTTGATCTGTGATGCTCGCCAAGCTGGGTATAACGTTGCGCTAAAACTGAGCAGTAAAGCACCAGTAACCACCAGTGCCAGTTGTGAGTAATCAATAAGAACAGGCAGGGTTTGTTCGGCAGGTAAAAGCCAGATCCCCAGTGCCGCAAGCAGTGGCTGCAGATCCCACGCCAGTAACAGCCCAATAATGCTGCCCAGCAAAGTCCCTAATAACGCACTGCTCATACCTTGGACGCAAAAAACCTGCATCACTTGGCCACGGCTAAACCCTTGTGTTTTTAAGATGGCCATATCGGCAGTTTTATCCGTCACCATCATCACCAAAGCTGAAACAATGTTAAAAGCGGCGACGGCAATAATCAGCCCGAGTAACAGTGCCATCATCCGTTTTTCCATTTTCACCGCCGCAAACAATTGCCCATAACGCTCTCGCCAATCACTGATTGTTAATTGCGGGTATTGTTGGCTTAATTGTTGCGCCACTTGAGGTGCGGCAAAGGCATCATGAAGATATAACCGGCTGTCAGCGCTTTGCCGTAATAAGCGTTGAGCGTCTTCCAAGTGGATCAATGCCATCGCACCATCAATTTCTGAGCCTAATTGATACACCCCAGCAATGGTAAATAAGCGCTGACCGGGAACTCGCCCCAGTGGGGTATAACGAGAGCCAGCAGCGGTCATCACCCGGACAGTGTCCCCTGGCCACACATTTAAGCGACGCGCTAAGGCACTACCAATGATCATTTGGTATTCGCCCGCTTGCAGTTCGGCCAGCGCACCATGCACCATCGCGTCCGAAAGTGGTGATGCGGTTTGTTCAAAATTTGGGTCAACCCCCATCAATTGAACGCCAGAGAGCCGGCCTTCTACGCTAAGTAAGGCCTCACTACTTAGCAGTGGTACTTGAGCCGCGATTTGAGGATGAGGTGGTAATAGCGGTATCGCGCCATCAACAGCCGTTAAGGTAATTTGAGGCACCGCCCCCAATATCTGCCCTTTCAAACGATCTTCAAGGCCATTCATTACCGCACTTACCACAATAAGTGCCGCCACCCCAATGGTGATACCAAGCACAGAGAACAACGTAATAAAGGAAACAAAACGTGTGTTTTTACGAGCACGCCAATAGCGCAACCCAATATTCAGGGCAACTGAAGAGATCATCGGTCAAGGTTGGCTAAATAAGTCAGTTGGCAGATAATAAAGGCAAATCACTCTAACTCTCAAGGATAGGCATGCCTCAAAGCGACGAAACTTTCTTTAGCGTAAGCAGCCAATTCACCGTTTTATTGGATCTCATTCCAGAGCAACAGCTCTGGCTCGATCCAGAACAGCTGCTCGCGCACATGCCACAAGCCTTCCAATTGTTTAGTCAAGCTAACGAACTCGAACAGCAATGTTTGCCACTGTTGCAAGAGCTGGAGGTGCAGGTTAAAGGGCTCGCCCAATACCTCCAATTGCAATCGCAAAAAGTGGATTTGGTTTTACAGCAACAACTGCTAAACGACGCACAAGCACAATATCAAGGCCAAGGCACCGCTTTTGGTGGCAGTAGCATTCAACTGACATTAAACCAGCCGTTAGCGCTGCAACAGCCTTTAGCCATACGCTTATTCTTCCCTAACACGCCTTTGTGCATCTACGCTCACGGGGAAGTAACCGCTTGCCAGCCAGAGCCTGTTGATGGCCATACCCAATACCAAATACAGGTGCGTTTTAGCAGTATTTTAACCTCAGCACAGGAACAACTTGTACGCACCAGCTTGCACATTCAACAGCAGCAATTGCGCCAACGCGCGCAGCGTCGAAAAACGACCGCCACCGATTAAGCCATTGCCCTAACCCATTGACCCTTTACGGAACTATTATGAGTCGCTTTTCTCCACTGCATCCACCCAAGGCCGGCCTGGGCAGCAAACTGAAACTCACCAATTTAACTGGCGCAGCGTTAAGCATCTGTGCCGATCAATTGGTACGCCAACACCACGAGTTAACGGTATTGCTGACCGACGATACCCCTACCGCCCTGCAGTTGCAGCACGAGTTGCACTATTTGGCTCATGATGATTACCCCGTATTGCTTTTTCCTGACAGAGAGACCCTGCCTTACGACAGTTTCTCCCCCCATCAAGACATTATTTCTCAGCGTTTAGAAGCCTTAAATACGCTACCAAGCCTACGCCATGGGGTGTTAATTTTACCCATTTCAACCGCCATTACCCGCCTTTGTCCGGTGGATTTTGTTGCTGGCAACGTATTGGCTTTTAAACAGGGGCAACGCGTCAACATTGATGCTCTGCGCTCGCAATTAGCGCGTGCCGGTTACCACACGGTTGAGCAAGTTTATGAACACGGTGAATTCACCGTACGCGGCTCCGTCATCGATATTTTTCCAATGGGGGCCGATCACCCTTTACGATTGGACTTGTTTGATGATGAATTGGAGTCCATTCGTCCTTTTGACATTGACACCCAACGCTCTGAAGGCCAAATAGAAGCGATTTCGTTGTTGCCAGCGCGGGAGTTTCCCACCAATCAACAAGGAATAGAGCGCTTTCGTACAAACTATGGCGCCCAGTTTGGTCGCATCAGCAACGAGCCTGAGTCGTTTTATCAGCAAATCAGCAAAGGGATCATGCCGGCGGGTGTTGAGTGTTATCTGCCCTTATTTTTTGAACATACCGCAACGGTGTTTGACTACCTACCGAGCCAAGTGCAGTTGCTCAGTGTCGGTGACATTCAGCACGCTTGTGAGCGTTATTTAACGGATGCCCACCGCCGTTATGAAAACCAACGGGTTGACCCTAATCGCCCCTTGTTGCCACCAGATGCCCTGTTCTTACGCACCGAAGAACTCTTTGCAGCCATCAAACCTCATGGGCGTATTCAGCTGCAACCACAACACAGTGAAATCAGCAAAGAGCCTCAAGCTAACTGCCAAGCCATTGTTGATATTGAAGCCAATTATCAACTAAAGCAGCCACTCACGTCCCTATTAACCCAAAAACAGCAATGGCCTCGTTTGCTGTTTTCCGTTGAATCCGAAGGCCGCCGTGAAGCGCTTACCGAACTGCTCCGTTCCACCGGATTAAAGCCTAAACGGCTTGACCATTGGCGGCAATTTGTGGCCAGCGACGAGACCTTAGCCGTTATCGTTAGCCCCTTAGAGCATTCCGTTCAGTTTAATGAACCCAACTTTGCTTTGGTGTGTGAAGCCCAACTCTTTGGCCACCGCATCCGCCAGCGCAGCCAACGTCGAAGCCGCGGCATCAACAACGAAACCTTAATTAAAAATTTAGCCGAATTAAAAATTGGCCAACCGGTTGTTCATCTTAAACACGGCGTTGGCCGCTACTTAGGGCTAGAGCTGCTGGACGCTGGGGGCATGGTTGCGGAATTTTTAACCTTGGAGTACGCCACCGGCAGCAAGCTGTATGTACCGGTAAACGCACTGCACTTAATTAGCCGTTATGGTGGAGGCGATGATGAGCACGCGCCACTGAATAAATTAGGCAGTGAAGCGTGGGATAAAAGCCGCCGTAAAGCGGCCGAAAAAATTCGCGATGTTGCCGCTGAGTTGCTTGAGATCTATGCCCAACGTGAAGCCAAAAAAGGGTTTGCCTTTAAATTAGACCAAGGCGAATACCTACGTTTTGCCGCCGGTTTTCCGTTTGAGGAAACCGAAGATCAAGCCAATGCAATTCACGCCGTTGTCGCCGATATGCGCCGCCCACAAGCCATGGATCGCCTTGTCTGTGGCGACGTGGGGTTTGGCAAAACCGAAGTGGCGATGCGGGCAGCCTTTGTGGCTGTTCACGCGGGCAAACAAGTGGCGGTATTGGTACCCACCACACTACTGGCACAGCAACACTATGAAAATTTCCGCGACCGATTTGCCGATTGGCCCATTGAATTGGAAGTGATGTCTCGTTTTAAAACCGCTGGCGAGCAAAAAAAGGCAATGAGCCAATTGGCGGAAGGAAAAATTGACATCATTATTGGCACCCATAAATTACTCCAAAGCGACATCCAATTTCCCGATCTTGGGTTACTCATCGTCGATGAAGAGCACCGGTTTGGGGTACGTCAAAAAGACAAAATTAAAGCCCTTAGAGCAGAAGTGGATATCCTTACGCTTACGGCCACGCCCATTCCTCGTACACTCAATATGGCCATGTCGGGAATGCGCGATCTGTCTATCATCGCCACCCCACCCAAACGCCGCTTAGCCGTAAAAACCTTTGTTCGCCCCAAAGAAGGCAGCTTAATTAGAGAAGCATTAACCCGCGAAATTTTACGCGGTGGGCAAGTGTACTACCTACATAACAGTGTCGAAACCATTGAAGAGTGCGCCCAAGAACTGGCCGAACTGGTGCCGGAGGCACGCATTGGCATCGCCCATGGCCAGATGCGTGAGCGCCAATTAGAACAAGTGATGAGCCAATTTCATCACGGCCGTTATAATTTGCTGGTATGCACCACCATTATTGAAACTGGCATTGATATTCCAAGTGCCAATACCATCTTAATTGAGCGTGCAGATAAATTTGGCTTAGCGCAGTTACACCAATTACGCGGCCGAGTTGGCCGAAGCCACCATCAAGCCTATGCGTATTTGCTCACCCCCAGTAAGCGCCTCAGTAAAGACGCCCAAAAACGGTTAGATGCCATTGAGCAATTAGACGATTTAGGCGCGGGCTTCCTCTTAGCAACCCAAGATTTGGAGATCCGTGGTGCCGGAGAATTGCTTGGAGATGAGCAAAGTGGCCATATCGCTAAAATCGGCTTTAGCATGTATATGGACATGCTGGAGCAAACTGTTGAGGCGCTCAAAGCAGGCCAAGAGCCTTCCATGGATGCGCTGTTAGCGGAACAAACCGAGCTTGAACTGCGCTTACCGGCCTTACTGCCCGAAGAATACATTCCGCACGTAAATACGCGGCTGTCTATCTATAAGCAATTGGCCTCGTGCAAAGATGAGCAAGCGCTGATTTTAGCTAAAGTAGAATTAGTCGATCGCTTTGGCCGTTTACCCAGCGCGGCTGAAAATCTCATCGAAACTGCCCGCCTAAAACTAAAAGCCAGTAAACTTGGGATCCGCCGAATTGAAGCAAATGCGCACTCTGGCAGCATCGATTTTGCTGAACATACCCCAGTTCAAGCCAGCAGTTTGATTAAACTGCTGCAGAATAATCCCACTGCCCTTAAAATGGATGGACCAACCAAATTACGCTTTACCCAGCCGATGGCCGATGCTGCCGCGCGCTTTAGTGAAATTG
>JAWXTX010000137.1:0-6240 GCA_044433165.1 Ferrimonas sp.
AATTTCGTTGGCGGGTGGTTCACCAACGAACTGAGCTGATACAGCTGAAACTCCGAATACTTCCAGCAATGGCTGACAATCTCAAGGGTAAACATCTCAGGCGCCGGCGTGAGCGATGCGTGTGTTGGCAAGGTACGATTAAACCAACGGCCGGGGATCACACCCGACGCTGCTAACCGTAATGCCCGCTCTGTTACTCGATCCAACAAACTCACATCTTGCCTCTATTATCATTCTAATCTTTATTTAAGTTTATCATTAAAACTCAAAATAATGGAAAGCCATCTGCAGGAAACAAAGGAAACAAAAACATCAATTTATCAAACAAAAAGATTCACACCTTTGGCTTAACGAAAATGACTTAACCGCAAAATATAAATGGATTTTAATAAAGAATTATTTTATCGAATTTACAGAAAACTTTCATAATAATTAACAAATTAAGCGCTTAATAAAAGTAAAAACAACCTTTTCACCTGAACATGGTTTCATCTTATGGATAACGATCTCTCATCATTAACGTGTGAAAATTTAGTGCAATAGTAACCCTAAGAGTAAAATTTTATAAAAAGACAATTTTATGAAAAAGTAATAAGATAGATGAAGATACACTGTCAGGTATCTGCGCCACAAGGCAAGCAACAAAAGCACAACAACTTGGCATCATTGACGAAAAAATACCAGCATAGAGGGCTTAATGAAAAAAGGCATTGTATTAGCAGGCGGAAGCGGAACTCGACTGTACCCACTCACTCAGGTTGTGAGTAAACAGCTTATGCCAATTTATGATAAACCAATGATTTATTACCCTATTGCCACATTAATGATTGCAGGTATTCAAGATATATTAATCATTGCAACCCCTGAGGAGCTGCCTAGATTTCAAGCTTTACTGGGTGATGGTGCCAAATGGGGCGTGCGATTCCAATATACAGAGCAGCCCTCTCCCGACGGTTTAGCCCAAGCATTTCTTTTGGGTGAACAGTTTATTGGTGATGCCAATGTCGCCTTAATCCTCGGCGATAATTTATTTTATGGCCACGATTTATCAACATCATTAACTCGTGCTGCAAACAAAGAGCGGGGCGCAACCGTCTTTGGTTATCATGTTGCCGATCCGAAAGCTTATGGCGTAGTAGAATTTGATAATAAACGTAAAGCCATTTCCATTGAGGAAAAACCCACCGCGCCGAAATCCAATTATGCCATACCTGGAATCTATTTCTTTGATAACAAGGTAATTGAAATAGCTAAAAATATATCGCCATCTGCACGAGGTGAATTAGAAATAACCGATGTTATTGAAGCCTATTTGCACAACGAAGAATTAGACGTTGAAATCATGGGTCGAGGTACTGCATGGCTCGATACAGGAACCCATGACAGCTTATTGCAAGCAAGCAGTTTTATTGAAACCATTGAAAAGCGCCAAGGATTAAAAGTATGCTGCCCAGAAGAAATTGCTTATCGCATGGGCTATATTAATGACTTACAATTAAAAGAATTAGCCGAGCCGTTGAAAAAAAGTGGTTATGGTCAATATTTACTTAATGTTGTTGATAATGAAATATACTAAATAACTATTATGAGATTTATTAATACCAACATCCAAGATGTCGTAATTATTGAGCCTACTGTTTATGGCGACGAGCGTGGTTTTTTTATGGAAACCTTTCGCTCAGATCTATTCTATAAACATTGTGGCGACCATGTGTTTGTACAAGAAAATCACAGCAAATCATCTCAAGGGGTATTGCGTGGACTCCATTACCAAACTCAAAACACTCAGGGTAAACTGGTTCGAGTGATCAGTGGTACCGTCTTTGATGTTGCCGTCGATATGCGCAAAGCCTCACCCACTTATGGCAAATGGGTAGGTGTTGAATTGTCTGCGGAAAATAAGCGCCAATTATGGGTTCCTGCGGGGTTTGCACATGGATTCTATGTGCTTTCTGCGGAAGCTGAATTTGTTTATAAATGTACTGATACCTATAATCCATCCGCTGAAGTATCTTTACGTTGGGATGATCCTGAAATTAATATTCAATGGCCAATTAAAAAAGAGCGATCGCCGTCACTATCATCTAAAGACATGGCAGCGCTTTCTTTTAATGACGCACCCAAACTTTAAGGTGTTAACATGAAGATTTTAATTACAGGAAAAGGTGGGCAACTTGCTTATGAACTATCTAAAACAGCACCAGAAGAGATAAAAGTAGCCAGTTACTCATCGTTAGAATTAGACATTACTGACTCCGATAAAGTACTAAAATTAATCACGACTGAAAAACCAGACATCGTTATTAATGCCGCTGCTTATACGGCTGTTGATCAAGCGGAATCTGATCAAAAAATGGCATTTATGGTGAATGAAAATGGTACTGAAAACCTTGCGTTAGCATGTAAAAAAAATGGATCGAAACTTATCCACATCAGTACTGACTTTATTTTCTCTGGCGCTAAATCTACCCCTTATAAAGTAACGGACAACGCACAACCAGTTAATGTTTATGGTAAATCTAAATTAGCAGGTGAACAAAAAGCACTTGATATTTTAGAAAGCGACGCGATTATCATTAGAACCGCTTGGGTTTACTCCTCTTTTGGCAAAAATTTTGTCAAAACCATGCTTAATCTCATGAATGAAAAAGCGTATTTAAACGTTGTGAGTGATCAGATTGGCACCCCAACTTGGGCAAATGGTCTTGCTAAATTCATTTGGTCTCTCACTAGTAAATTTAATGTTAATAATCTGCATGGCATTTTTCATTGGACGGACTCTGGTATTGCATCTTGGTATGATTTTGCAATTGCAATTCAAGAACTGTCCATTGAAAAAGGTTTATTAAATAAATGTATACCGATAAATCCAATTCAAAGTGCTAATTATCCAACACCAGCAGAGCGCCCAAAATTTACCGTGTTAGATAAATTTTCAACAGAACAGCAAACAGGCATTATAGGTTGCCATTGGCGAATTCAATTATCAAAAATGCTAGATCAAATGAAAACAGATATGTGAATGACTAAAATGAACAATAAAACATTACTAGTAACAGGTGGCGCAGGGTTTATTGGTGCCAATTTTGTGCATTATTGGCTGAAACATCACCCTGAAGATCGCGTCATTGTACTTGATGCTTTAACGTACGCAGGTAATCGTGAAAATTTAGCCTGTGTAAATGACAATGAAAATTTTAAATTTGTGCATGGCAATATCTGTGATACAGCATTAGTCATCAATCTTCTTCGAGAAGAAAAGATCAATACACTGGTGCATTTTGCCGCAGAGTCTCATGTAGATCGCTCAATTACAGCGCCAGATGCTTTTATTGAAACCAATATTATTGGTACATACAGTTTGTTAAAAGCGGCTAAAACCGTATGGCTGGATGAACCAAAATTAATCGGTAACGATGTGCTACCACATCGCTTTCATCATGTATCTACAGATGAAGTATATGGCACCCTCGCTCCTGATGAGCCCCCTTTTAGTGAAACGCACCCATACCAGCCAAACTCGCCGTATTCCGCTAGTAAAGCGGCTTCTGATCATCTAGTAAGAGCCTACCACCATACCTATGGATTGGAGATAACGACATCTAATTGCTCTAATAATTATGGTCCTTTCCATTTTCCAGAAAAGCTCATTCCATTAGTACTTACAAACATTTTATATAACAAGCCATTGCCAATTTATGGTGATGGCCAACAAATACGAGACTGGTTGTATGTAGAAGATCATGCCCGTGGCATTGAACTCATATTAAACAACGGTGTTGTAGGTGAAAACTACAATATAGGTGGCCATAATGAATGGGCGAACATTGATATTGTTAAGCTTATCTGTAATAAAGTAAATAATGCATTTTCATCTTATTCCGAGCTAAAAAATCGATTTCCAATGGCAATTAAAGCATCCGATTCGAGAGCGGAAGAGTTAATCGAATTTATTAACGATCGTGCCGGACACGACAGGCGCTATGCGATTGATGCAAATAAAACAAAAAACGCATTGAGTTATAAACCAAATGAAAGCTTTGACAGTGGATTAAACAAAACCATAGATTGGTATTTTAATAATGAATCATGGTGGAAAGGATTAATTAAATGAACGAATACAAATCAGCATTCCTTGTAATCCTTTACGACAAAGAATTACATGAATCAAGTACGCTATCATCATTAGAAAAATCATCTATCAAACTTGAAAAATGCACCTTGACAATATGGAATAATGGCCCAAATAAATTAAAAATTAGGGACGTATCCTCTTTTGAAAAAAAAGGAATTAACGTTAACATTATCGAAACGATAGATAATATATCACTATCAAAAATATACAATCTTTTTATTAAAAGCATTGGTGCTGATTCCTATATATTTCTTGATGATGATTCACAACTAACCGATCTCTACATAAGAGATGCGATAAGCAATAAAAAAGACGAAGTGAGCATTCCTATCATTGCAGATGAGCAGGGAAATACGATAAAACCCAGAATAAATAGAAGGGTAATAACAATACCTCAGAAGATTTTATCATCAGCAGCAATGGAAAGTGCAGGAAGTGGATTAATATTAGGAAAAGAAGTCATCAAATCCATTGAAGATCTTTATGACGATATATTTGATGAACGATTTTTATTTTATGGGGTTGATAGCACTTTATTTCTAAGATTAAATAAAATTAATACTATTAATGTAAATGTCATCAATGGTTTTAGCCACTCATTCTCATTAAGAGAAGAAAACATATCGCAATTCAAGAAGATGGAATTTAGTTCTGCACTTGGGCTTAAGCTTAGGCATTATAAAAAGTATGGTGGCCTCACTTTGATAAGAAAAGTAATAACATCCCCATTCAAAGCAATACTAAATAAAAACAAAAAAACATATATTGGTGAAATTTTTATGTCCTATATTTCTGGAAAGCATTATAAAGACAGAGCATAAAACATTGCATTTACTTTAAGCAGGCAACAAATAAATGCCCGCTTAAAGTAAATGCGTTCCATTCAACTATCTTTTAGACGTCCAAACTCGAACCCAAAATAAATAGAATCTCTTTTCATTATTTGGATACTTTTTTGTTCCAATCAGCTTAGCTCGGCGGTCTAAGGTTATTTCCCTACCAAAAACCGTATATTTCTTTTGGCGCCGAGAATAAAACGCATCGAATAAAAATCGAGGTTTGAAAACGTTTTCACTACTCACCTCTTTTAGCTTTGCTTCAAGTTCTGGGTAATGAGAAAGCACTTGGCGAAACTGCACATTATTTTGGTCTTCATCTATATTGACGCGACTTAATGCCACCTGCTGTGTATTTGCTGCTCTTTTAGGTATTCCATGAGGATTTTTTACCAAATTCACTTGAGTATTATTTAAAACCGCCATTGCCCAAAACCATATGTCATCAGCCGTTGGGGAAAGTTTTAAAAAAATCGATTGGTCACCGACATCTTTATATAAACTTTTAGGTGGATATAATGTACCTGTGCCACCTAAAATAGAGTTTAAAACGGATGGCTCGGGCACATATCCTGATGATTTATAATTACCACTTCGATTCCAGTCAACAAAATCAGCCACATTGCCATTTTTATCGAAGCATACGGTATCAACCCAATGTGTATGGATTCTATCAGGCGCTTGAATATAAGCATCCCAAAGAGACTTTATGCACTCTTGTTTATAAATCAAATCATCATCGATGGTAACGATTACTGCGTCTGGGTATCGATTTAACGTTGGTGTTAATTTTTTATACGAACGGGTATTTTCTTCAACCCAAAGTATCTCAAGCTTATTTTTTGTTAATTCAATAATTTCTTTTGGTAAGTTTTCTTCTTTTTGCGGAAATTCTGTTTCAGCGAGCACTAAAACAATGCGATCGGGTTGTTTATTTTGCGTTAATATACTTTCGATAACATGATGAACAGTTTTAATTCTGGCCGGAAATGACGTAAGTGAAACGATGAGTTCAGCGTGATTCATATGAAAATATTGATGTCTTTTTATTTTAATCCATTCCATATTTTAGATATTAGCAGAGAATAACGCTAGAAAAATTAAGTACCATCCTAAAAACGGGTACACTCCTACTACTGTTAATCAATACCGCCCCAACCATGCACACTAAAGCACTCTATCCCGGTACCTTTGACCCCATTACCAATGGCCACTTAGATTTAGTCGAGCGAGCCAGCCAACTGTTTTCAGAGGTGATCATCGCCATTG
>JAWXTX010000138.1:0-5543 GCA_044433165.1 Ferrimonas sp.
GGATGTGGAAGAAAAGATCGCCACTTTCTATCGCCAGTTGAATATTGATACTGAACTCTTTGAACGGCCGCTTAAAGGCAACTTGGGCGTACAAGTGGTCCGTACCGAGCAGTCATCCAATGGCTTTGGGGTAACCGCCGATGAGGATAATGAAGGGCAATTAGTCGTCGTCCCAACCCAAGGCAGCAGTGAGTTTACCGAGGTGTTGCCAAGCTTGAATTTGGCGCTGGAGATCCGAGACGATCACTACTTGCGCTTGGGTGCCGCTCGCACTATGGCTCGCCCGCGTTTGGATGACATGAATGCCAGCATCAGTTTTAATTTTGATGTTGCTAAAGTCGGCAATACCGACGTCGATAACGCGGCTTTTAGTGGCAGTGGTGGTAACGTTGCTTTGGAACCCACCAAATCGTGGTCTGTGGATTTAGGTTATGAATATTACATTGGCGATCAAGGCTATATTGCCACCGCCCTGTATTACAAAAAGCTGGATGACTACATCTTTAATCAATCAATAGTCATGGATTTTAGCGGTGTCCCTGCCAGCATTGAACCGGCAACGCGCCTCGGGTTGTTAAGCGCCCCTAATAACGCCGAAGGGGGCCACATCCAAGGGGCTGAAATTGCCACCCACTTAACCGGTTCCTTGTTGTCCGATTCGTTAGCCGGTTTTGGGATCTTTGCGAGTGTGTCGCTCAACGATGGTGAGATCAGAGAAACCGCAGACAGCGATCCCATTGATATTCCGGGCATGTCTAAAACTGCGGCCAGCGCCACGGTTTATTATGAGGAAAATGGCTTTCAATTTCGTGTCAGTGGCCGCTATCGGGATGAGTTCTTAGGTGAAGTTTCTGGCCGTTCCCAAGCGCGTGAAGAGCGGATTGTGATGGCGGAAACCGTTGTGGATGCGCAGATAGGGTTTGATTTCTCAACCGTAGGCATCGAGGGCTTATCGATGTTATTGCAAGCCAACAACATCACCGACGAACCTTTTCGCACCTACGAAAATGGCGATGAGCGCCAAATTAAAGATTACCAAGTGTATGGCACCAACTACATGGTTGGCGTGAGTTACACCTTCTAAGTCTAAGTCGCAATCATTCGTTGCTGCTGTTTATCTTAGGTTCCTCCTGCCCAAGATAGACACAGCAGCGGGTGAGCGCGCACCGTTAGAGAGGAGCGTAACATGAGTGCCATAAAACAAGTTGTGATTGCCGGAGGTGGCAGTGCTGGTTGGATGACCGCTGCTTTATTAGCACGCACCTTAGGAACGCAGCGACAGATCACCGTAGTGGAGTCCTCTGAAATAGGGATCATCGGTGTTGGGGAAGCCACCATCCCACCGCTGCGTCGCTTTAACCAAGCTTTGGGGATCAACGAAGCGGAATTTATGGCTTATACCGGAGCCACCTTTAAATTGGCGATACAATTTGAGGGGTGGGGGCAAGAAGGCGACTCTTACCACCATGCGTTTGGCGAAATCGGCAGCCAATTGGGATTAACCCCTTTTCATCAATACTGGCTGTGCGCGCAGCAGCAAACCTCCGCTTTTAATGGCGCCAGTTTGTGGGATTATTCACTGAATAGCCAAGCCGCAGCCCACAATCAGTTTGGCCGCATTACTTATCCGCAACCATGTCCCATTCGGCCATTGGAGCACGCCTATCACTTTGATGCCCATCGTTATGGTCAATATTTGCGGCAATACAGTGAAGCCAAAGGGGTTCGGCGCATTGATGGCCGTATTGAACAGGTAAATTTACACACCAATGGTGCCATTGCCTCATTGCAACTGGCTGACGGTCGTTGCATCGCAGGCGATCTGTTTGTGGACTGTACGGGCTTTAAGGCTCATCTCATTGGTGACGCGTTAGGGGTTAAGTATCACGATTGGCGCCACTGGTTACCTTGCGATCGAGCTTGGGCGGTACCTTCGGCTCGGGCTGGGTCAGCACGGCCATATACGCGCGCCATAGCCCACCAAGCGGGTTGGCAGTGGCGCATTCCACTGCAGCAGCGTCAAGGCAATGGCATTGTTTATAGCTCTGCCCATTTAAGCGATGAGCAAGCGCGGCAACAGCTGCTGGCCACGCTAGATGCTGCGCCCTTGGCCGAACCTCGATTATTGCATTTTTGTCCTGGCCGTCGGGCGCAATCTTGGGCGAAAAATTGCGTGGCCATTGGTTTGTCTAGTGGCTTTTTGGAACCGCTGGAGTCCACCAGTATCCATTTAATTCAAACGGCCATTCAACGCCTTATCAAGTGGTTTCCACAACAACCGGACATGGCGTTAGCGCGTGCGCAATTTAACCAAGAAACACAGCAGGAACAGTGCCATATTCGGGATTTTTTGATTTTGCACTATCGCTTGAATCAACGCCCTGAGCCGTTTTGGCAACAGCGTCGCCAGCAAGCGATCCCAACGTCACTGCAGCACACCATCGACTTATTTGCCGACAGTGGCCGCTTGCCAACCATGACCGATGCGCTGTTTGGCCCGATGGCATGGTTGCAAGTGATGATCGGGCAAAACATACAACCACGGAGTCATCATCCATTAGCGGACGATTTGAGCCCCACTCAACTGCAACAATTGCAGCAAGACTTGCAGCAAATCGTGGAACTGCTTCGCAGCCGCCTGCCCAGCCACGACGATTATTTGCAGCAATATTGCCGCGCCTCAACGAGCGAGCTGACCGGCGCCTCGAAGCCGCGTTCAAGGTAACGACTCTCGGGTTAACCAAGGAGCATCATGGTGTCTATAAAATGGAAAGGGCTGGCCAGTGGTGTGTTATTGCTGTGGTGGCCGGTTATTAGCGTTGCCACAACGCCAAACACCGTGGCTATGTCCTCAAATTCAGAGCCTGTGCATGGCGCTGGCGCATTGCCACAAACGAACCAAGGCGAATCCAAAGTGGTGATTTATCAGTTAATGGTTCGGCTTTTTGGCAATCAAAACCAAACCAACGCGCCATGGGGCACTCGTCAACAAAACGGTGTGGGTAAATTATCCGACATTAATGATGCGGCCTTAGCCAGTTTAAAAGCACTGGGTGTTAGCCACATATGGCTTACGGGGTTATTGCATCATGCCACCAGCAGTAACTATCAAGCTTATGGGATCAGCAATGACGATCCGGAAGTAGTGAAAGGGCGGGCAGGCTCGCCTTATGCCATTAAAGATTACTACAGCATTCACCCTGATCTGGCGGATAACCCGCATGAGCGTATGGCTGAATTTCAAGCCTTATTAGCGCGGGTTCATCAACATGGATTAAAGGTGATTATTGATTTGGTGCCGAATCATGTGGCGCGTGGTTATCAGTCTATTGGTAAACCCGAAGGGGTGGTGGATTTTGGCCAACAAGATAACACCAGCTTGGTTTATGGCCGCGATAACAGTTTTTATTATGTCCCCAATGTGCCATTTCAATTGCCCCAATGGCCCGTGGGATTTCACCCCTTAGGTGGGCAGTTTGATCCTCGTATTGATGGCCATTTTCGCGAGTTTCCGGCTAAGTGGACTGGAAATGGCGCGCGCCAGCCGCAACCGGCTTTTCAAGATTGGTATGAAACCGTCAAAGTTAATTTTGGGGTACGGCCGGACGGAACTCAGGACTTTGTCCGTTTGCCGGAACACTATCGTCAGCAAGATGTTGCCAGCCATTACGCGTTTTGGCAGCAACAATCGGTGCCGGCCACGTGGCAAAAATTTCAGCAGATCACCCAATTTTGGTTGGAGCAAGGGGTAGATGGTTTCCGTTATGACATGGCCGAGATGGTGCCAGTGGCATTTTGGAGCTATCTCAATAGCCACATTAAGCACCTTGCGCCGCAAGCGGTATTGCTGGCAGAGATCTATACCCCCAGCGTTTATCGGGATTTTTTAGAGCTTGGCAAAATGGATTATCTGTACGACAAGGTAGGGCTGTACGACACCTTAAAAGGCGTGATCCAAGGGCGGCAGCCGGTGGCCGATATTGAGAGCAACCAACAGCAGCTGCATGACATTCAACAGCACATGCTGCATTTTTTGGAGAATCATGATGAGCAACGGTTAGCGAGCCCCGAGTTTGCTGGCGATCCGTTTCGTGCCTTACCCGCCTTAGTGTTATCGGCAACCCTCGATAGCGCTCCAATGATGATCTATTTCGGCCAAGAGGTGGGCGAGCCAGCGGCAGAAGATGCGGGGTTTGGGCGTGCCAGTCGAACCACCATTTTTGATTATTTTGGGGTGCCACATCACCAGCGTTGGATGAATCAAGGGCGCTTTGACGGCGGCCAATTAACCGCAAGCGAACAAACACTGCGCCAATATTACCAAACGCTCTTGCAATTTGTGGCTTCGTCATCGGCCTTAATGGGCGAGATCGCCAGTTTGCAAGCGGCTAATTGGCCACCCACCATCACTCATACTTCCCTTGCGGGCACCGGCTCGCCAGCGCCATTGAACGACAGCGAAGACGGTTATCACGCTCAGTTATACAGTTTTGCGCGTTGGTCGCCAACACAGCGCTTGTTGATCAGCGCTAATTTCAGCGAACAACAAGGGGGCAATGTTCGGCTGAAATTAAGCGGTGAGTTACGCCAACAATGGCAACTTACGGTTGGCCAATACCCACTGGTTGATGCGTTAACGCAGGACAGTGCGATTTTAACCGTTACTCCAACCGAGGCCTATGTTGAGTCTGCCATCGCCCCCTTACAAGCGCGGATTTGGCAATGGGCCGCCCCATTTACTCGCTCGAATGTCGCCGCACTTTCCTCATTACCCGCTGCCTCACTGGAGAATCTATCACCATGAATATCATGCCGTTTTTATGGCGATCTGGTGGACGTAACGGATTGCTATGGCTGTGCGTCGCTTGCGTGAGCTTTGCTGGCCATGCTGCCCAATTGCTCAGTCAGCGGCTGAGTGATGATGGCAGCCAGTTGTGGTTAACAACCGATGCAGGCCAAGTGCAATTAACCGCCATTGGTCAAGGCACCTTCTCGGTGACTTACTTTGCGCCGGGTGAACCGGCTTGGCCTTCGTTTGCCCTTGCTGAACAAACTCCAGCAGGGACAGGGGTATTAAGTGCCACTGCCAATGGCTGGCGTTTTGCGCTGGCCGACATTCAAGCGGAGATCCAACGTCAACCCTTTGCCATTCGTTATTACCGTGATCAGCAGTTATTAACCGCAGAAGCCCCCGGAGTGATGGCTCCAGCATTAATGGATAATCCCAGTGGCGGCGAGTCGTGGCAGGACAAAACCGGCATTGGTTTTGGCTTTTCATTAGCCGCAAACGAGCGCTTACTCGGTGGTGGCCAACGCGTTATGGGTATGGATCGGCGGGGGGCGCGTTTACCGCTGTACAACAAAGCCAGTTATGGTTATGGCACCCAAGCTCAGCAGATGTATTACGGCTTACCCGCCGTAATGTCGGATAAGCACTATGTGTTGGCGTTTGATAATGCCGCCGCCGGTTGGTTGGACTTAGGGGCGACCGACGCCGACAGGTTACTCTTTAGTGCCATTGGTGGCCGCCGCAGCTATGTGAT
>JAWXTX010000138.1:5553-6087 GCA_044433165.1 Ferrimonas sp.
GCACGATTACCCTCAACTATTGGCCAATTTTACCGCCGCCGTTGGACGCCAACCGTTGCCACCACGCTGGGCTTTGGGCAATTACGCTTCGCGTTTTGGCTACCGTAGCGAAGCACAAACTCGAGAAACCGTGGCGGCATTTGCCGAGCAAGGCTTTCCTTTGGACGCCGTAGTGCTGGACTTGTACTGGTTTGGTGCCGACATCAAAGGCCATATGGGTAATCTGGACTGGGATCGCCAAGCGTGGCCAACCGCAGAGCAGATGATTGCCGACTTTGCTGAGCAAGGGATCAAAACCATCTTGATAACCGAACCTTTTGTGCTGAGCAGTTCGCAACGTTGGCAGGAGGCCAATCGCGCCCAAGCCCTAACGCAAAACCTAGATGGCAGCACCAATACCTTTGATTTTTATTTTGGTCACAGCGGTCTTATTGATGTGTTCAGCGATCAAGGCCAGCGCTGGTTTGCCGATATCTACCAGCGTTTACAGCAGCAAGGTGTGGCCGGTTGGTGGGGGGCTCTTGGGGAGCCAGC
>JAWXTX010000139.1:0-6077 GCA_044433165.1 Ferrimonas sp.
CCTGATCGCTTCAACATGAGTGCTTACTGACGGCTAAGGTAATTCCCTTGGCCAATCCATTTATAAGTGGTTAAGGCGCTTAAACCCATCGGCCCTCGCGCATGCAGCTTTTGAGTGGATACCGCCACCTCGGCACCCAAACCAAATTCGCTGCCATCGGTAAAGCGGGTGCTCGCATTCACATACACCGCCGCCGAATTAATGGCACCAATAAACTGCTCCGCTGTGCCAATATCATCCGTCAAAATGCTTTCCGAATGCTCGCTTGAATGGCGACGAATGTGACTTATCGCCTCGCTGACATCCGCCACCACTTTAATCCCCAAGGTCAACCCCAGCCACTCTTGATCAAAATCGCCCTCCGCCGCCGCTTCTACGGCCGCAGCCCCTACAACATCCGCTATCAACGGGAGGGCGTGCGGGCATGCTTTAAGCCGCACCTTCGCAGCCGTTAACGCAGGCGCAAGCTCACGCAGCACCGTTCCGGCAACCTCTTGGTGAATCAGCAACGTATCTAGGGCATTACACACCGTGGGTCGCTGCACTTTGGCGTTTAACACCAGCGCATTGACTCGCGCCAGCTGCGCCGCCACATCAACATACATATGGCAAATGCCAATGCCTCCGGTGATCACCGGCATCCGCGCTTGCGCTTTACACAGCTGATGCAAGCCTGCGCCGCCTCGCGGGATCAACATGTCAACGTATTCATCCAATTGCAGCAAAGCCGAAACCAAGGCGCGATCGGGCGAGCTGATTAATTGCACCGCGCTGCTGGGCAAATCGTGTTCGGACAATGCCGCTTGAATGGCCACTAACAGCGCTTGATTCGAGTGCACGGTCTCTTTACCGCCTCGTAAAATGGCCGCATTGCCCGTCTTTAACGCCAAAACAGCGATGTCGACCGTCACGTTGGGGCGCGCTTCATAGATCACCCCAACCACTCCTAAAGGGATCCGACGCCGTGATAAACGCAGCCCATTGGCCAATAAACGGCTTTCCAGCTCTTCACCCACCGGATCGGCCAAATTAATGACGGTATCAATGTCGCTGCAAATGGCCGCTAAGCGCGCTTCGGTGAGCAGCAATCTATCGAGCATGGCACCGTCTAAACCCGCCTGCTCAGCCGCGAGCATGTCTTGTTGGTTGGCCGCTAGAATCGACGGTTGATGAGCCAGTAGCTGCTGCTTAATACTGGTTAACAGGGCGTTTTTTTGCGCTTGACCAAGCCCTAATAGGGTAAAACTTGCGGCACGCGCCGCTTGCCCCATGGCTGTGAGCGGGTTGGCCATTGCGGCGGAAGATGTGTCGTTCATAGCACCACCATGTCGTTTCGATGAATGGCTACTGAGCCATAAGAAAAGCCTAACGTGGCTTCAATATCACGTGAATGGGTACCACGCAGTTGCGATAATTCTCCGCTACTATAACGCGTGATCCCACGGGCAATTACGCGTCCATCTTGGCCTGTAACTAAAAGCGTATCGCCACGGTTAAATTCGCCTGTCACCGCCACGACACCTTTATGTAATAAGCTGCATCCTTGTTCGGTTAAGGCTTTCACTGCCCCATCATCCAATTGCAGGACGCCACTGGACGATGGTCCCGCTAAGATCCAACGTTTGCGCTCATCCAAACCACACCCTTTAGCCACAAAGTGGGTACCTTGTGCACCGCCTTGACAGAGCGTCTCAATCACTGAATCAAGATGGCCAGAAGCGATCACCACCTCCACCCCTGCTCGGGTCGCCACATCTGCCGCTTGCAGTTTGGTGGCCATACCACCGGTGCCTAAATTAGTGCCGCTGCCACCGGCTAATGCCCGCAGCGCATCGTCAATCACGGTCACTTTGGGAATGAGTTTGGCATTCGAGTGAGTGCGAGGATCCGCATCAAACAACCCTTGTTGATCGGTTAATAGCAGCAACATATCGGCTTGCGTTAATAACGCAGCTAATGCCGACAAGTTATCGTTATCACCTACCTTAATTTCAGCAGTGGCGACCGCATCGTTTTCATTAATCACCGGAATGATTCGGTGCTCCAACAAAGCCTGCATGGTATCGCGGGCATTTAAATAGCGTTCACGATCATCCAAATCAGCACGGGTTAATAAAACCTGCCCTACATGCAACCCATAGAGATTAAAAAGCTGTTCCCATATCTGCATCAAATGGCTCTGCCCAACCGCAGCCAACATCTGTTTACTGGCTAACGATGGCGGGAGCTCGGGGAAGCCTAAATGTTCGCGCCCCGCAGCCACCGCGCCGGAAGTCACGACAATAATTTCATGGCCTAAACGATGTAGCCGAGCCATTTGCCGAACCAATTCGACCATATGAGCCCGATCAAGGCGCGGGCTACCAGAAGTGAGAACGCTGGTGCCAAGTTTGACCACCACGCGCTTAAGAGAAGATTGCTGCATCGATTCTATAAGGGATGATTAACGATAATCTTTGGTTATACCCGATGTCTTAGCCCTGCTTTCATCATTTTGGCGATGTCAGCCATTAAAGAGACAGAAGCGTGACGTAACTCACAATATTGTACGTGTTGTTTTTTTGCCTTGCGCAAAAACCAAGCCCACCCTTTCTGTGGGTGGGCTTGGTGGAGGTTCGTGGACTTAGAAGTAGGTAGTTATTGCACGTAAAACGTGCCGTCCCTAAGCCTCAGTTAACCCTTTAAAACCAAATAAATTTTGCGGTAAATAACAACGCTAAGATCGCCACCGCGGGGCTGACTTCTTTTGCCTTACCGCTGAGCAATTTAATGGCAGCGTACGTAATAAAGCCTATCGAGATGCCATGGGCAATCGAATAAGTCAGAGGCATCATAATCGTGGTGATAACCACCGGTGCTGCTTCGGTGATGTCGTCCCACTCTAGATGCTGTAAACCCGCCAACATCAAAATGGCGACATACAGCAGTGCCCCAGTTGTTGCATAGGCTGGCACCATGCCGGCAAGGGGCGCAAAAAACAAACAGGCGAGAAATAAAACACCCACCACAACAGCCGTTAACCCCGTGCGGCCACCAACGGACACCCCAGCGGTCGATTCAACATAAGAGGTGGTTGTAGAGGTGCCCAATATCGAGCCCGCAATCGTCGCCGTGGAGTCCGCCAGCATGGCACGGTTTGCTCGTGGTAATTTGCCATCTTTGTCTAATAAATCTGCTTTTTGAGCAACGGCCATCAAAGTGCCGGAGGTATCGAATAAGTCCACAAAAAGCAGCGCAAAAATCACCGATAGCATGGAGACTTCAAACACCCCAGCGAAGTCCAATTGCATGAAGGTTGGCGCCAGCGATGGCGGCATCGACAACACACCTTGATACTGCACCTCACCACACACCAACGCGAGCACGGTTACCACTAAAATCGACAGCATGACCGCCGCTTTAAGCTGGAATTTCACCATGGCAATCAGCATGACAAAACCAAGTGCCGCCATAACAGCAGAAAAACTGGTGATGTTACCTAAACCGACTAAAGTCGCAGGATTGCCGACAATAATGCCTGCATTTTGCAAGCCTATCAGCGCTAGGAATAAACCAATACCACCGGCAATGCCCACCCGTAATGACTTAGGAATGGCATTCATGAGCCACTCACGCACCTTCAGCAGCGACAACACCATGAACAAAACGCCAGAGCAAAATACCGCAGCTAACGCGGTTTGCCATTGATGGCCCATCTCCAACACGATGGTATAGGTAAAAAAGGCGTTTAACCCCATGCCTGGTGCCAATGCCATTGGATAATTGGCAATAAAACCCATCATTAAACAGCCAATCGCCGCCGCCAAACAGGTCGCCACAAATACAGCACCAGAGTCCATGCCCGCATCCGCTAACATCGCGGGATTCACAAAAATGATGTAGGCCATCGTTAAGAATGTTGTGATCCCAGCGATCACTTCTTGGCGCACATTGGTGTTGTGCTCACTGAGTTTAAATAACTTTTCTAACATGGTGGCGCCTATACAACAGAAGACGATATGAGGGAATAGCCTAACGGCTCTTCTCTTGGGAAAAGGGGATTATAAAGGCATTACCCAACAGCGCTGTTTTCCAAGGAGAACGATTATTTTTATTTTTCACCATATTAAACGCCGTCGTCACCGCGCAAAAGTAACGCCGTTTCAGCTTGGTTCTCGCACAAAAAAGCCCGCCAAAGCGGGCTTATAAAACACAGCACAACATAACTGTTTAGGCGATCACTTGATGTTAGAAACCGCTTTGTTCGGCCGGTAGCACAGCCCAAACAGCAGAATTAATGCCGTTAAAGGCAGCCACGCAAGATGCTGTTCATACAAGGGTAAAAAGCCAAAAGCAGCCACCAACCCAGCCGCCCATTCAATGGCCAATACTTTCAAAGCGCTGAGCAAGCCAAGTAACGCCGTCATGGCAACCAGCAACCATAAAATCAGCGAAGGTGCTTGAATGCGAGCTTGCACCAAGGCGTAAAACACCAACGCCATTGCAATGGGATAAATTAAGAATAAAACCGGAATGGATACCGCAATCAACTGGCTTAAGCCCACATTAGCCACCAACGCGCACAGCACGGCAATCAGTGCCACCCATTGGCGATAGCTGATGCGAGGCCATAACTCATTAAAATACTCGGCACTGGCAGAGATCAATCCCACTGCAGTGGTCAAGCAGGCTAAGGCAACCACCAGCGCTAAGATCACCAGCCCAAACTCGCCAAACATCTGTATTACGTAAGCCGTTAAAATAGCCCCACCATTAGCGGCATTCGACGCCAAATCGGCGCTCATAACACCAAGGTAGAAAAGGGAAACATACACCACCGTCAAACCAATGGCCGCGATCACTGCCGCTAACGCCAAATAACGGGCCTGAGCATTACGGTCGGAGATCCCCTTGCGGCGCACAATATCAACCAAGAGCGAGCCAAACATCAAAGCGCCCAATGTGTCCATGGTCATGTAGCCTTCTAAAAAGCCATTCGCAAAAGGGCTTGCAGCCCAAGCGCCGGTTGCGGCCGTTCGCTCAATTTCAGGCATTAACAACAGCGAGCCTGCCAGCCCCAACAGCAACAACATTAAAATGGGCGTTAGCACCTTACCAATAATGTTCATCAATTTGCCGGGCGACAGCGCCAGCCACAGCGCCAACGCAAAATAAACCACGGTAAACAACCACTGTGAGCCCTTTGAGGTCTCACCTAAAAAGGGCACAACGCCAATTTCGTAAGCCACCAAACCGGTACGAGGCGTTGCAAAAGCAGGCCCCAGAATAATAAATATCGCCAATGCCAAACTAACGCCAATCCATCGAGGCAGCAGCGCCGTCATGGTACCTAAGCCACCGCCGACTCGAGCAATGGCAATAAGCGCCAACAATGGCAGCCCCACGGCTGTCACTAAAAAGCCGACCATCGCTAGCAGCCAGTTCTCACCGGCAGCTAAGCCAGCAAAAGGTGGAAAAATAATGTTACCTGCCCCTAAAAAAAAGGCGAAGGTCATAAAGCCAAGACTTAACGTATCGGCAAAAGAAAGGCGAGTGCTCACGGTTACGTCCTCGTTCGCAGTGTTTAAAGTGGTACTGAAATAGTGCAAAACACAATGTGGATGACAGTGAAAAGCCGACCCAATGATGAAGCGCCGCTCATTCTAGCCAATTACATCCGAAAACGAATAGAACTAACTGTCAGTTCCAACCAAATAAGAAGTAAACACCAACCTTGTCGTTACATCAGAGAAAAGAAAACGGCAAAATTTTCCCAGCAGCAACGTGAAAATTCTGGTAAAGTGCCGCCCTTTCAATCAGCCGATAACCCGACGTCAAATGAGCTTTACCTTTAAACAGTTTCATATCGATGCCGATCGCTGTGGAATGCCGGTGAGCACCGATGGGGTATTATTAGGAGCTTGGGCCCAGCTTCCTAATAATGGCTGTATTGTTGATATTGGTTGTGGCTCAGGATTACTGGCCATTATGGCAGCACAACGCAGTGCCCATAGCCAAATTATCGCCATTGAAATTGATGCCATTGCGGCCGAACAAGCGCGGCAAAACATCCGAGCATGCCCTTGGCATGCTCGGAT
>JAWXTX010000140.1:0-5943 GCA_044433165.1 Ferrimonas sp.
GGGAATTGATATTGCGTTAAAAGCACCCCCCCCAAAGGCCCCTGCAAACGCGTTAAACAGGCACTCAATTCCGCCTTATCGCTAAACAGATGGGGCTGCTGATCCACCTGTACTAATACTGGTAAACGGCCGATGTTATGAACCTGACACGCCAATTTTAAAGTATCTGCATTTAAATTCAGCAAATGGCCTCGGCTGTGTTCGCACGCTAAGATAGCCAAGGCCGTGCTCACTAAAGTCCAGTTGCTGTTTTGCAGTTGTTCAAACTGCTCCCCAACCCAAGGTTGTTCTGCGTAAAACAATTGATTATCAGCCGCCTCAATGGCCGCTTCTAACGCGTGTTCCAAGCCTAATTGCATCAACGCCGACAGCACAGTACACGCCTTGTTGACGCGCTCTGCATTCATCTGATTTGCCCGCTTGATCATACCGGCACTTAATCCTGGATCTTTACTGATTTCATTTGCCAATTGTGGCAGAGTGCACGTCGACTGCTGAGCCAACTCAAGTACCGCCATCGCCACTTGCGGCAAACTCGGTAACATCACTTGGTCGTGGTTAATTTTATCGATCAGTTGCACCAACAAAGCACGTTCATTAGCCATGATCAAACATCCCTGTCTGTATAAATGACCCACTCACCCCGAATGACACTGCAATCGCCATTGGCTACATTTGCATCAAAGCGTGCTGACCGCTAGAATGCCGCCCGCATTGCAAGCCCCGAGGAAATCCATGTTTAAACCCGAGCTACTCTCACCCGCTGGTACTTTAAAGAATATGCGTTACGCATTTGCGTATGGCGCAGACGCCGTTTATGCCGGCCAACCTCGCTATAGCCTACGAGTGAGAAACAACGACTTTAATCTAGACAATCTCGCCACTGGTATTGAAGAGGCACATGCCCAGAACAAGAAGTTGTATGTAGTTTCTAACATTTCCCCCCATAACGCCAAGCTCAAAACGTTCATCCGCGATCTTGAGCCTGTGATTGAAATGAAGCCAGATGCGCTGATCATGTCTGATCCTGGTTTAATCATGATGGTGCAAGACAAATGGCCAGAACAAGCACTGCATTTATCTGTGCAAGCCAACGCAATTAACTGGGCAACCGTTGAATTCTGGCGTCGTCAAGGCATTGAGCGCACCATCCTATCGCGGGAGTTATCGCTTGATGAGATAGAACAGATCCGCCAAGCCTGCCCAGAGATGGAGCTGGAAGTCTTTGTACATGGTGCCTTATGTATGGCCTATTCTGGTCGTTGCTTACTCTCTGGCTACATCAATAAGCGGGACCCAAATCAGGGTACCTGTACTAACGCTTGCCGCTGGAAATACGATGTGCATCCGGCCAAAGAAAATGCCGCCGGAGACATTATGGCATTGCAACCCATAGAGCCAACATTGGGCGTCGGCCAGCCAAGTAATGAGGTGGTGCTGCTGCAAGAAGCCAATCGCCCAGGTGAATACATGCCTGCGTATGAAGATGAGCACGGCACCTACATCATGAATTCCAAAGATCTCCGTGCGATCCAACACGTAGAGCGATTAACGCAAATGGGCGTTCATTCCTTAAAAATTGAAGGCCGTACTAAGAGCTTTTACTACGTTGCTCGCACCGCTCAGCTTTATCGCAAAGCCATTGATGATGCCGTTGCCGGCCACCCTTTTGACGCCAACTTGATGAACGGCTTGGAATCATTGGCGCACCGTGGTTATACCGAAGGTTTTTTACGACGCCATACTCACGATACCTACCAAAATTACGATTACGGTTATTCCATTAGCGACAAACAGCAATTTGTTGGGGAATTTACCGGCGAGCGTAATGCTCAAGGGCTCGCTGAAGTCTTAGTGAAAAACCGCTTTGAAAGTGGCAATAGCGTGGAATTAATGACGCCTCAAGGTAACCTCAATCTCACCTTAGGCCATATTGAAAACCGCAAAGGCCAAGGTATCGACGTAGCGCCGGGGAATGGACACACGGTTTATCTGCCAATCCCAGAAGAGGTTGATTTAAGCCATGGGATATTAATGCGTAATTTTGATGATGGGCAGACCACCCGTAATCCCATTCGCGCCTGATCATCCCTTGATGGCTCACGTATACTAAGGCAAGCGTGAGCCATTGCCTGCACCTACCACCATCGCCTAAAATTCCTTTATTGTCGCCCTAATCGGCAAACCGCTTGGCGTATCCCCAGCTTTAACAGCCAACAGAGAGATCATGGCCCTTTATATATTAGACACTTGCATTAACTGCGATATGTGCGAGCCCGAATGCCCCAATCAAGCGATTAGCATGGGCGACGAGATCTATGAAATTGATGCCACCCTTTGTACAGAGTGTGTCGGCCACTATGACAAACCAACGTGCGTTAGCGTTTGTCCAATTGACTGTATCGATCCCGATCCTAACCATGCTGAAGATCAAGATACTTTATTAGCAAAATACCTGATCATCACAGGCCAAGCCTGATAACTCCCTCAAACGCGGCAACGCCATTATGCCTTTTATATGGTATTGCCGTTCTATGGCCATCAGCCCCATCGCTGCGGCATTAAAATAGGCCGTAATTTCTGCCCATGGGGTACCGGCATGCGTCCAAGTAACCCTTTAATTTCTAGGGCTAATGCCGTGTCCCCTGTCATCGTTAATTGCCGTTGAAAAAATAGCGCATCACCATCGGCCAATCCCAACGCCATCTGCAACATGGCTTGAGCTGTCCCCCCAAATTCGGCATCACTATGCCCATTATCCCAATCACAATAAAAGTGTCGCTGTTGTAAGCCGATGGCCAGTCCGAATGGACAGCCACGGATTTTAAGCGCAAATTGGCGGCCTTCTAAAAAATCCAACTCTCCGGTGTCGATGGCAGCCTGAAAATGGCGCTGCAAAAAAGGCAATATTGCCAAGCGCACTGGGGCAATAGGAGGCTTGATGAGCGGCACAACAAAAGCCTTTGATGGCACGTGAGAAAAAGGCATGAACGGTGGCAAAGCTAACCTCGATACCAATAAAAATATCATTGTAATCAACAACAACCTCATGAGATCTGCGCTAGCTCAAACTATCCAATAGCCAGAGTTGTTAGAGTCTTAAATTCCCTTGCCATTCCCAGGTCAATCGCCATGGAACTGCTTGCTCCTGTAGGTCATTTAGCGGGTGTCGCAGCGACGTTAGCTGCTGGCGCGGATGCCATCTACGTTGGTCTGAAAGACGACACCAATGCCCGCCGTTTTGCGGGCATTAATTTCAATCGACGTGAACTTGAACAGGCCACCGCCCTTTGCCAAGCGCAGACAAAAAAAATTTACGTAGCCATTAATACCTACCCAAGTCCCGGACAAGAATCACGCTGGCATCAGGCCATTGATTGTGCCGCCGACGTGGGCGTAACCGCGGTGATTATGGCAGATCCGGGGTTATTGGCTTACGCCCAGCAGCGTCACCCCACGCTTGAGCGTCATCTGTCAGTACAAGCCTGTGCCGCCAGCTTGCCCAGTCTGTCGCTCTATCATCAGTACTTTGGGATCTCCCGAGCCGTTCTGCCACGCGTATTAAGTCTAAGCCAAATACGTACTATCGCCGCCCAATCACCGGTTGAGCTTGAAGTCTTCGCCAGTGGCAGTTTGTGCGTTATGGCGGAAGGACGCTGCCAGTTATCCACTTGGTTTAGTGGCCAAAGCCCAAACAGTGGTGGCGCTTGTTCACCGGCAGAGCGCGTTCGTTGGCAAGAGGGTGAAGCCGGTCGAGAGGCCTATTTAGGAGACTATTTACTCGACCGAGTACCAAACGGCCAAGCTGGAGGCTACCCAACCGTTTGTAAAGGCCAGTACCAAGTTGCAGGGCAAGCCCAGCATGCCATTTGTTCGCCTTGTGGATTATCAACCTTACCGCTTCTCCCTCAACTAGCACAGGCTGGGATCCGCGCCTTAAAACTTGAAGGGCGCCAACGCAGCCCCGCTTACAGCCAGCAGATCACCCGTATTTGGCGAGAAGCGTTAAATCGTTACCAACAACAGCCCCAACAATATCAACTGCAGCCACACTGGCAACAGCAATTGCAGCAGCAAGCCGAAGGCCAGCGCTTAACCATCGGACCTTATATGGAGGGCTGGCAATGAAACTGGCACTAGCACTGAACCAATGGCCCTTAACACGCGCAGCCCAGCAAGCACAGTTACGCCAAATTACCGACTTACCGGTACAGCGGATCTATTTAGGGGAAACCGTCTGCAGCCAGCGGGATCGGCTGGGTCTCAGTACCTTACTCGAGCTGCAACAGCAATGCTTGCACGCAGGCCAACAGCTTATTTTGTCGAGCTTAAACTTAATCGCCAGTGCCCGAGACTTGGCTTTAACTGAGCAACTGATGCGCGCCCCTAATGTGATTATTGAAGCCAATGATATGGCCGCCGTCGCCCTTGCCCATGAACATCGGCACCCATTTATTGCTGGTAGTGGGCTTAATATCTATAATCTTGCTAGCCTACAATGGCTCTTGTCTTTAGGTATGATTGGCTACCAGCCGCCACTGGAGATCACCCAACACGCATTAACAACGCTACTCCAGCAGTGTCAACAGGTGGGTAATCGCCATCATTTTGAATTAGAAATGCTGGGTTGGGGCTACCCAGCATTAGCGGTATCGGCCCGTTGCAGCAGTGCTCGCATCCACGGTCGCAATCGGCAACAATGCCGCAAAGTTTGCCAGCAACAAGGGGCTGAATTAGCACAAAGCCTAAGTGGTCAAGCCATGATGCGCTTGAATGGCACTCAGATCCATGGTGCGGAACCTTGGGATCTGCTCGATCATCTCGACGAGTTAGCCAAACTCGGCGTAGATTGGCTGCGTATTGTGCCAGCACAAGGACAATCACTTGAATGGCTGACCGAACTAGCAACGGCCATCCGCCAAGGTGCGGCTCATTTTAGCGCCCCTATCTGCGGACGTGCTCGGCTATGGCAACGCCAACACTTAGGCGATGCGCTCTGTGCGGATTAATCCGCGCCATTGCCCAGCCATGGGCTATTAAATTGGCGATGGTATTCTTGCAAGGCAAAATAGAGCCAGATCCCAACACTTGCGAGCAATAACCAACTTTCAATAGCAGGCCACCAAAAATCAGGGCGATTGTCGCCAAACAGTCCATAGGCGTAGCGATCCATCAGCATTAATTGGCGTTCTGGTGAGGTAAAGGCGCTAAGGCCTAAACCGCCAGCAATGACGGCCGGCACAATGCCAAAGCGGGACGGTGGATGACGCCATAGCGCCACACAGTAAAGCACTGCACAAACCATCGTCATCACATAAAAAATGCTCATTGCTTGGCCATGCAGTTCAGATAAATTAATGGGGAACAGGCCAATGGTGGCGAGCGAGACGGCTAAGACGATATTTGACAGATACATCACCACTTGCACTCGATGATGGCGAGCTAACCATAAGCGACAACTAAAGGCAGCAATTAAACTTAATCCACCAAAAAATAGGCCGCCATTGACGAATATGGCCAGCGGCGACAACTCATAACGTCCCAATTCCGAAAGCGTATGGTTAAAAAAACTAAAACCGCTCGAGGTATCACCACAATACAGCAGTGAGGAAACCAATGAGGGCAGCACCAATAACAGCAGCCCAAGCAAGCCGATGCGGTTAGAAAAACGCAATAATATTGGGGAATGGGGATCAGAAATGAGCATAACGTGGGCACCGCAAAATGACGCAGTGGCCATCATACTGAGCCAATATCCAAAAGCACAGCAACGGCGGCCAGAAGCCGCCGTTGTCTCACAATTTTCACTGCGATTTTTATCTGCCTGATCGCTTCAACATGAGTGCTTACTGACGGCTAAGGTAATTCCCTTGGCCAATCCATTTATAAGTGGTTAAGGCGCTTAAACCCATCGGCCCTCGCGCATGCAGCTTTTGAGTGGAT
>JAWXTX010000141.1:0-5908 GCA_044433165.1 Ferrimonas sp.
AACCCTGTCAGCTGGTTACCCAAAAACGTAACTTGAGTTAACGCTGCTTCAGGTGTTGGTGCAAGGTACAAATCTGGGTAGCGATGGTAGCTTTCTTGGCTGTATAAACGGTTTTGTGCTTGCTGCGCCTTAGCAACAAAACGAATGCGCTGTTCACCATGCTGCCATGTGGTTAACTCGCCGGAGGCCAATTGCACATAATGCAATCCTTCGGCACGATTGAGCTCATTAACGCTATGTAATGGAATTGGCAAATTGGGATCAAGTGGGGCGTTATCCTCCTCAATTACCCGATAACGCGTCCGCAGTAAGCGCCCTTCCGTTAATTTACGTAACGTGCCGGCTTGCAATTGATGAACGTCGTATTTGTCATACACCAAAACGCCATTATTACCACTAAGCCAAGGGCCAAAACCATAACTGGGCACAGCACCAGCCAAGTCGTATTCTTCTTGCGCGAAACCCCCACCTAACTTAGTCGTTAAACCGCTGGCAACATCATGCCAATACAGTTCACCGCGAACATACCAAGCAACCGCTCGACCATCTGGTGATAAAGTCGGTACGTCGTCCTTAAGCCCTTGAGTCACCAACAGCTGGCGTGCCCCCGTGCGTAGGTTTATCAAATACCAATCACGGTACTCTCCTGCCCATGACGCAATTTTTCGGTACAACAAATCGCTGTAGCCTAAGCCATACTGATTGCTTTGTGGCAAGTCAACGCCCTCCAAGTAGGGATCGGCAAGTTGCACAAAGTTATTGTTGTCTAAATGCCATACGGCAAGGTATTGACGGCTGTACTCGTCAGCAAATCGTTGTTGCTCGTGAGGCTTAATACTGGCGTCATCACCGTGCCACAACACCACATTGGCTTTCGCTTGCAATTGCTGCAAATTGGTTAAGGCCGCAGCGTTGGGGTATTGGCCTACAGGCTGCAACTGTGGGCGTTGTGCTTGACGGCCAACAAACAAGCGCTGTTTATCGCTGGAAAACGTTAATTGACTAAAACCCGTTACTAAGAAATCGGCGTGATTTTGGCTATGCCAACGCACCTTGCTGTTACGTTGGTATAGGCCCAATTGATGCGCTCGCTGCCGTTTAGGCTGTGCTTCATTTCCCCAGCTAAACGCCAACAATTGACCATCATCACTAATGGTTAAATCACCACTAATAAAGCCCGCTTCTTCATGAACCACTTCATGGCTAAAATCCGCATTAAGCCAGTAGATCCCGTTACCAGAGCCATCCTTAGTTCGAACGCTATAGGCAATTTCAGCGGCGTTCTCCGCAAGCGCCACCTGCCAGACTTGGCCAATAACACGAGTCGCGCCAGAGCGTAAATCGCGGATGGTCAGCGTGGTGCCCTCTTTAGGTGCATTCGGTGCTGCCTCACTAGAGTGGCCATGCAGCAATAATAGATAGTTACTGTCGGCGGTAAACCAGGCTTGTTTCACGTGTTCAAAACGCACCTGCTGGCCCGTTTGGCTATCCACCAATAAACGCACCGCTGTCGTAGGGGCTGGGATATGAGCGAGGCGATTTTCTTGTTCAAGTAAGCGTTCACCCAAACGGAATAAGCCATATTGGCCATCTGCGCTGATCTGCGGTTCATGGCCACCAACCACTCGAAATAAATTTCCCCCAATGCGCTGTAAATGGCCAACCGGCTCACCTCTATCAGGTTGAGCTACATAAGCCAGCGTTGTGCCATTAGCGGCGATCACAGGCTGCGTTAACGCTTGAAAATCCATGATCACTGAGGGGGTGACTGGCTTTGCAACAGCAATAGCACTCACCCCTAAAAGATACGCAGCGCCTAAAGCGCGCACTAACGTTGTTACCACAAACACCTCTTAATGTTACAAGTCGGCTCGCTTACTGTAAAAGAAGCGTAGAAGCCAGTATGCTGTACGCGCACAATGCTAACAAAGCCCCCCTACCTCTGTCATTGAGGAATAAAATGAGGGCAAAAATCAACCATCTAACGTGGAAGGAAGTCACTATGTCCACTACAACTATCACGGTCATCCCAGGGGATGGGATCGGCCCTGACATTGTTGAAGCAACCCTAAAAATTCTTGATGCTGCAGGCTGCCCATTTCAGTATGAATTTGCTGATGCGGGCCTCACTGCGTTAGCAAAGCACGGTGAATTGATGCCAGCAGAAACGCTCGCCGCCATCGCTAATACATCAGCCACTCTAAAAGGGCCACTCACCACCCCAATTGGTGCCGGCTTTACCTCCATCAATGTAAGCCTGCGTAAACAGTTTAACCTGTATGCTAACGTCCGACCGGTACTATCACTCAAAGGCACCCAAGCACGTTACGAAAATGTCGATATCATCACTGTGCGTGAAAATACTGAAGGGATGTATTCTGGCGCAGGTCAAATTCTGAGTGACGATGGGCTCGTCGCAGAAGCCAAAAGCATTATTTCACGCCAAGGGGCGGAGCGGATCTGTACCTTTGCTTATGAATTGGCCCGCAAAGAGGGGCGCAAAAAAGTCACTGCAGTTCATAAAGCGAACATAATGAAAACCACTTCAGGGCTGTTTTTACAAGTAGCCCGCGAAGTCGCTGCTCGTTATCCCGATATTGAATCCGAAGAGATGATTGTTGATGCCACTTGTATGAAGCTGGTTATGGACCCAAGCCAATTTGATGTCATTGTCACCACCAATCTTTTTGGCGACATTTTGTCGGATCTTTGTGCCGGTTTAGTCGGCGGACTCGGCATGGCACCCGGCGCCAACATTGGTCCTGAAAACGCGATTTTTGAAGCCGTTCATGGCAGCGCCCCTGACATCGCAGGCCAAGACTTAGCCAACCCAACCGCGTTGATTTTAGCCGCCATCCAAATGCTGGAATATTTAGGCTTGCCTACTCATGCCGCCAATATTCGTCAGGCGGTACAAACCACCATTGCCGCCGGTGAGTGCGTCACTCGAGATCTGGGTGGCCAAGCCGGCACCCGTGCTTTTACTGATGCCATCATCGCCAACTTGGCGACTGCTCACTAAAGTTCGTAGCAAGTTGTGCGCTTAACGCAAAAAAGAACGCCGCTCCATGGTTAGGAGCGGCGTCGAGACACAGCACGGCAGTCTATTGGTCGCACCAAAAGGCGCTGTCGAGGCGTTTGAACGCTCGGTCTAACAGGCATGCCATGTGCTGATACTGGGAATGAGTCGCCAGTGGCGCCTCATCACAACCCGCTTCAATTAATCGATGCCTTAACTCTTTACACCAGTGTAGCAGAGGAATCGGCAAAGGTTGTACCGCTCGCCACCCTAACCAATACAATCCTTGCAATGGCAAGCTCAAAATAAACACCCATTGCGCGACTTGTAACGGCGACCACTGATTGTACATGGCCCAATGTAATGCCGCACTGAGCATCGCTATCACCGGCATCCACATAATGGCCAACTTGGTGGCTTTCACTACGCGATACTCCGGGAAACGCGTTGCCAATTGGCGTTGTAATGGCCAACTGTTCATATAGTGATAGCCAGTACGAAGTCGATGAAATACAGACATCTAGAAAAACTCTCCAGCCAGTGAGGTGGCTCACACTTTTTTGATGCTATTCACGATAGCACAATAAAACTCAAGCAGATATTAGGTAAAATGGTCTTACCTCGTGTGCACAAGGTGTTCGTTAAGCCGGTGAAGCCATCCGTGACTTCTCGCTACACGCCGTAATGTCACGACTATAATGATAGCCTGCTATCATCTTTGCCCACAGCGATCCTCTCATTTTATTCGGGTTGATGTGGCGCTAAATTTATTCCTTTAGGTGTTAAAATAATGAGCAAACTTGTTCTGGTTCTTAACTGTGGTAGCTCTTCTTTGAAGTTCGCAGTCATTGATGCGAATAACGGCGATGAGAAGCTGTCTGGTCTGGCTGAGTGCTTTAATCTTGTTGATGCCCGCATCAAATGGAAACTAAACGGTGAAAAAAATGAAGCCGCTTTAGGCGCTGGCGCTGCTCACCGCGAAGCATTGAGCTACATCGTAGATACCATTCTGCCTGCAGATTTAGCCGAGCAACTGGTTGCCGTTGGCCACCGTGTCGTTCATGGCGGTGAAAAATTCACCAAGTCTATCCTGATCACCGATGAAGTGGTTGCCGGTATTGAAGAGTGTGCTTCTTTGGCACCACTGCATAACCCTGCCGCTCTGATCGGTATCCGTTCTGCGCAATCGGCTTTTGCTGGCTTACCACAGGTTGCTGTGTTCGACACCGCATTCCACCAAACAATGCCACAAACGGCTTACGCTTACGCCATCCCACAAAAACTATACCGCGAGCACGGCATCCGTCGTTACGGTATGCACGGTACTTCTCACCTGTTTGTTTCTGGTGAAGCGGCTGAGCGTTTAGGCAAAGCAAAAGAAGAAACCAACGTAATTACCTGTCACTTGGGCAACGGCGGCTCTGTTTGTGCGGTTGTTGGTGGTAAGTCTGTTGATACTTCTATGGGTATGACTCCGCTAGAAGGCATTGTAATGGGCACTCGCTCTGGCGATCTGGACCCTGCAATCATCTTCCACCTCGTGAATAACCTCGGTTACAGCATCGATGAAGTAAACAGCATGCTCAACAACCAATCTGGTCTGTTAGGTCTGTCTGAACTGACTAATGATTGCCGTGGTATCGAAGAAGGTTTTGCTGAAGGCCACAAAGGTGCCACTTTAGCAATGGAAGTATTCTGCTACCGCTTAGCTAAGTACGTTGCTTCTTACACCGTTCCTCTAAAGCGTGTTGATGCTATCGTATTTACCGGCGGAATCGGCGAAAACTCTGACGTAATTCGTAAAATGGTGTTAGAGCACTTGGCAATCTTTGGTTATCAAGTAGATGATGCTGCTAATACCGCTGCTCGTTTTGGTAACGAAGGTATTATCACCAAGGAAGGTTCTCCTGTTGCTATGGTGATCCCAACGAACGAAGAGTTTGTGATTGCTTCAGACGCATTAGCGCTGATTTAATTTAACTCTCCTAAGAACGGGCTCACACGAGCCCGTTTTTGCTTTTTGTTATAGAGGTAATTGATGTCCCGTTCAATTATGTTGATCCCAGTGGGCACTGGGGTTGGTCTAACATCCGTCAGCATGGGTATGGTCCGTGCACTTGAGCGCCAAGGTGTAAAAGTTAACTTTTTCAAACCTATCGCCCAGCAACGTCCCGGTGATATGGGCCCAGAGCGCTCTACCACCATCATGGGTACCTTTCCTAACATCAACCCGCCAGAGCCAATCAGCATTGAAAAAGCCGAAGCGCTGATCTCCGCTGGCGATACCGATGTGCTATTAGAAAACATCATTGGTTCAATGAAATCCATCAGCAGTGATCATGAAGTCATGATCGTTGAAGGTTTGGTACCAACGCGTTCACACCCTTTTGCTAATGGTTTAAACAGCCGTATTGCAAAAGCATTAGACGCCGACATCATCTTAGTTATCAACCCAGGCTCAGATAGCGCTTTGCAAGTACAAAGCCGCTTAGAAGTGGCCATTGATAGCTTTGGCGGCAAAGACAATAAGCGCATTTTAGGGGCGGTTGTTAACAAAATTGGTGCCCCTGTCGATGACCGTGGCCGTGCACGCCCAGACTTATCTGAAGTGTTCGAGCACGACGGCGTGATCCGTGGTAGCCAAGCCGACATGTTCCAACTATCGGCGTCAAGCCCAGTGCCAATTCTTGGCGCAATTCCATATAACTTGGGTTTAGTATCGCCTCGCGCTTCTGATCTAGCGAAACACTTAGGTGCTCGTTTAATCAACGCTGGTGAAATGCATAGCCGTCGTTTACGTCGCATCTCTTTCTGTGCGCGTTCTATCCCAAATATGATCGGCCACCTGCAAGCAGATTCCTTATTAGTGACCTCTGCTGACCGTGAAGA
>JAWXTX010000142.1:0-5902 GCA_044433165.1 Ferrimonas sp.
TCGCTGGTTCAAGTCCAGCAGGGGGAGCCACTTTCAGTCGCGGGATGGAGCAGCTTGGTAGCTCGTCGGGCTCATAACCCGAAGGTCGTCGGTTCAAATCCGGCTCCCGCAACCACTTTTAAAAAAGCCAACCTTAGGGTTGGCTTTTTTATACCTAAAACAAGTTTGCGTATGATATATGAGGGATAACAGACGACTTTAATCCGTTATCACTGCCGCCATTATCTTTAATTACATTGATAAAATTTAAATATATAAACACTAACTGTTTGTCGAATGCAAAACAAAAGCCCTAACATTATTTAAAATAAAAACACTTACCGGCAACGTAAGTATCACGCTGAAAAATCATCTTAATAGATGTGATCAGCATATCAGAACAAAAACTATTTTTACCTTAGATTGAAAAAATAGTGCAACAAAAGCACCCCAGTGTTTGAGTTATGTGTGTGCTTTGATTGCATCAATCAATGTAATTCCTATTAAAAGGTTCTGAACATGCAATTTTTCATGCCACCTGTTTCATATTTGGGCTTCAATTCCATTCAAGATCTTGCCCCTGCCATTGTAGCCAAAGGATTTAAGAAGTGTTTGATCGTCACAGATGAAATGCTACTCAGCTTAAAGCTGGAATATTCATTAATTAAAATGCTGCAAGAAAATAAGATTGAATTTTGCTTTTTTAGCGGAGTACAACCCAATCCAACCGTCAATAATGTAAACGCCGGATTGGCGATTTTACAACAAGAACAGTGCGACTTTGTCATCTCTTTAGGGGGGGGGTCCCCTCATGATGCCGCCAAAGCAATTGCACTCTTAGCAACTAATGGTGGCTGCATTAATGACTACGAAGGCATTAACCGTTCAAAACGCCCACAACTGCCTTTAATTTCGATCAACACTACCGCCGGAACCGCATCCGAAATGACGCGTTTTTGCATTATTACCGATGAAGCGCGACACATAAAAATGGCCATAGTTGATGAAAATGTAACTCCCATCATTGCCGTGAATGACACTGAACTGATGCTCTCCATGCCAAAGTCCCTTACTGCTGCCACTGGCATGGATGCCCTCACCCATGCGATTGAAGCTTATGTTTCAACACAAGCAACACCAATGACGGATGCTTGTGCAGAAAAAGCCATTGAATTGATTGGGCAATATTTAAAAACGGCCGTATATAATGGTCAAAATCGCCAAGCCCGCGACATGATGGCCTATGCAGAATATCTCGCAGGTATGGCATTTAATAACGCATCACTCGGTTATGTGCACGCGATGGCTCATCAATTAGGTGGTTATTATGACTTGCCGCATGGTGTTTGTAATGCGGTGTTATTGCCACATGTCGTGCAATATAACAGTGACGTAGCCAAAGAAAAGATCCAAAAAGTGGGTTTATTATTAGGGGTGCCTCATGCCATCTTTGCGCAAGATAATTCAACCCAGCCAACCATTGATGCCATTAAAACATTAGCTCGTGAGATTGAGATCCCATTAGGGTTAAGCCTGCTTGCAGTAAAAGAGGAAGATTTTCCAACATTAGCAGACAATGCGTTATTGGATGCCTGTGGGCTAACCAATCCAAAACAAGCAACCAAAGATGAAATTATTGCAATTTATCAAAGTGCATTTTAATCAGCAGCTCTACTGTTATTTTTAATAAAAAGCCAGAAGCAAACTAAACTTCTGGCTTTTTATTTTTATAAGAGTTGTAAATTTACAATCTAAATGAACGAATACTGGCTTGAAGATTCTCCGCCATCGAGACTAATGAATCCGCCGTTTTTACATTATCTTTTACGCTCAAAATGGTGTTTTTCACCAATTCATTGGCATTAATCACATTTTCATTAATTGCATTAGCTACTTGCGATTGCTCTTCCGAGTTGAATTCTCGAACAAACCAGCAATTATTGCACCCAATTCAAGCTAGGAAGACTTACCCTCTTGCCCTTCACAAAGCTACAAGGATGATGTCACACGTACAGAGCGCCTTCCATCAACAGTAGATAAACGCTTTTCTTAGCCATAAGAATTAGTGACATATGACAAAAAAACGAAATAAATCCACTTAATTACTTCAAAAACTGATGGCTTACCACTACCGGCAACGATATATTTACATAAGAGCAACATTCGTGTTGTTAGATTAAATGAGCTCCATTTTGTGGCTAGTGCGTACTACCTTGAACTAAAAATTGGCTTCACAAGGTACAGCTCATTGCCAAGTGCTCGATATTTCGGCAAGTAATAGCATCAAGCTGCCACTTAAGCGAAAGACCGACACAGAGGCTGATCGCCGCCTCATGATAAGAGGAGTTAACATCTTCTCAATGCAGCCCGTAGGGTGCGGTGCTTCTATATTCAGGTTCTCGGAAAAGGAATGCGTCTCTATTATGATTGGCTCACGCTTTGCGGTTATATGCTTGCTGCTTTCTCAGCTACTCGGTGTTACTGCCGTTTGCTGGGGCATTCAACGGGCAACCCATTCAGAACTCACAGTTATACAGCAACAAATAAAACAAGACTTGCAATCGCTTGAGCGTTTTGATGTAAAAGGGTACGAAACTTTAGCCAGCCACTATCCAGTGCGTTTTATGCAACTCATCCGAGGAGTAGAGCAACGCTGGAGCGTTGGGAAATTTACCCCTTCTAGCCATTGGTTAAGTCCGCTACTTAACAAAGAGATCATTCAACATACCTACAGCATTGATGATATTGATGTATATGTCAGTTTAAACAGCGATACGGTTATGTCGCAGTACACCGCCCCATTGGCTTTTCCTTTTCTCTTCATCCTTATCTCCAACCTCTGCTTACTTGGCTTATTCCTTTATCTTGGACAAAAAGCGAAACGCAATTTAACGCTAATAGAAAGCGCCATCGTCAATCTACCTAGCTTAGAAATTGCTTCCGATGTCATGAAATTAAGCGGCCCATTTCGAAAAACATCGCGTCATCTCATCAGTGCTCGAGATCAATTAAAACAACAAATTGGCGCCATGCAGAAAAACACGGCCAATCAAGTTCAGCACGCGTTAACCGATCCGGTTACCCAGTTAGCCAACCGTGCCTCTTTTAACCAAGATATGGAGCACGCCCAGCGTAATAACCAAAGTGGCCAATTAATTTTATTGCGTGCAGCAGGGCTTGAAGAGATCAATCAACGCATGGGAAAACAAGCCGGTGATAACTATTTAGCCACCATGGGCACCTATTTACGCCAACTGGTTAGTGCTGAAGATAGGCTGTCGCTTTATCGCTACGCCAGCACCGACTTTTTACTGCGTTTTCCTACCGCTAAAAAAGAAGAGGTGCTGCAACTCATGCGGCCAATCGCTTTGCAGCTCAGTCAATTAGCAGAGCGTGAAGGGTTGGTCAGTTCCGGTAATATAGGTATTACAGCCTATCAAGGGGAAGATCGCCTCAGTCAGCTATTAGTACGGCTTGATACGGCCATTAGCATTGCGCAATCCGAAGGGCCAAACAGCTACTATTACATAGACGCAAACGTGATGGAGTTTGACGTTGAAAAAGATCTCTGGCTCGAAGTGGTTGAAGATGTGATTCAACAATCTCGGGTTGAATTTACCCAACAACAAGTGCTTTCACTCACACAAAATAAACCCATGTACTTGGAGCTTCTTGCGCGTTTTACCAATAAAGATGGGAACCCACTGCCCACGCAAACACTGTTTGCTATGGCTGGGCGCGCCAATCGCATTGTAGAGCTCGACCGATTGCTGTTTAGCCAAGCCATTAAAGAGGTGGTTCAGCAGCACGATCGCAACATCAGCTATGGCATCAATATCAGTAGTCACGCAGCGGCTGACAGCGAATACCTAAGTTGGATTGAAGAGCGCATAGCCCGCACCCCAGAACTGCATGGACGCTTAGTGCTTGAAATCACGGAACAAACGCTCGACTTCCACACCACTCGCATCACCAAGTGGATTAACCGTATGCATCAGTATGGGGTGCGGATTTCAGTTGAACGCTTTGGCAATGGGTTAACCTCCTTCCGCTCCTTGCAAGCATTAAAACCAGATTACGTAAAACTGGACCCTATCTTCACAAAAGAGATTGAAGACAACAGTAATAATCGCTTCTTTATTAAGATGCTCATGGATATTGCAGTGCGTTTAGAAATACGCGTTATTGCCACTCATGTTGAACGATATGAGGAACGTATCGTCCTTGAAGAGCTCTGTATCGATGGGATCCAAGGGCATTTAATTGCTTCCCCACAACCACTGACAACATCCGTGATCTAATCACAATGGCGCTCATCATTACGATGGCAGCAGATCTACGTTGCCATCGGCGCCTTGTTTGGCTGGCATACTTTTAATAACTAAGCCAATTCGCTGATAATTTCTGCAAATAGTGAAACTCCACTCTCCATCAGTTGTTTAACTCTCGCCATTTTCCGATAATAGAGAATTATTTTTTACTCATTACAGGCGTCCATGACCGAATATCTGCTCCTCTTGGTCAGTACCGTATTGATCAACAATTTTGTGTTGGTTAAATTTCTTGGCCTGTGCCCCTTTATGGGGGTATCGAGCAAACTGGAATCTGCCATTGGTATGTCTATGGCAACGGCCTTTGTCTTAACTTTGGCATCCACTTGCAGCTACCTAGTGCACCAATATTTGTTGGTGCCGTTAGATCTGACTTACCTTCGTACTTTATCGTTTATTTTAGTGATTGCCGTTGTTGTACAGGTAACTGAAATGGTGGTGCGCAAAACCAGCGCTTCGCTGCATCGAGTGCTAGGGATCTACTTACCGCTCATCACCTCTAACTGCGCCGTACTTGGGGTGGCTCTGCTGAACATTAACGAGCAACACGATTTTCTCAGTTCGATGATCTACGGTTTTGGTGCCGCTGCCGGTTTTGCCTTAGTGTTGATCTTATTCTCAGCAATGCGTGAACGTTTAGTGGCCGCAGATGTACCACTGCCCTTTCAAGGCGCCGCGATTGGTATGATCACCGCAGGCTTGATGTCACTGGCATTCATGGGCTTTATTGGGTTAGTAAAGTAATTATGAGCAGTATTGTTATTGCCATTATCACCATTACCGCATTAGCGGTGTTATTTGGTATTGCCTTAGGATTTGCCGCCATTCGTTTTAAAGTCGATGGCGATCCAATTGCTGAGCAGGTTGATGCCATTTTACCGCAAACTCAATGTGGTCAATGTGGTTATCCCGGTTGCCGCCCCTATGCAGAAGCCGTTGCAAAAGGCGAAGCGGCCATCAATCTTTGCAACCCTGGCGGCGAAGCCAGCATGGTTAAAATTGCAGAATTGTTAGGGGTTGAGCCCGTCAGCCTCGATGCCGAGCATGTCGATCCGGTTGCCAAAGTTGCTTTTATCATTGAAGAAGACTGCATCGGCTGTACCAAATGCATTCAAGCCTGCCCAGTTGATGCCATTGTTGGTACTGGGAAACAGATGCACACCGTGATCGCAACCGATTGCACCGGCTGCGATCTTTGTGTAGAACCATGCCCAGTCGACTGTATCGAAATGCGCCCCATTGCCACTACCACTCAAAATTGGAATTGGGATTTAAATGCCATTCCTGTGAAGCAGGTTTCTTAACGTGCCTACATTGTTACAACAACTCGATAGCGGCCACTTGTGGCAATTCCCAGGGGGAGTCCATCCACCTGAGCGTAAAACTCTGTCTAATCAAACAGCCATTGCTCGGTTACCCCTTTCCCCAACGCTGATGCTACCCCTGCGACAACACATCGGCGCAGCAGGACGCGTACTGGTTAAAGTCGGCGATCGGGTTTTAAAGGGGCAACCGCTTACGGAGCCTGACACGCCCATGGCTGTTGCTATTCATGCGCCAAGCTCCGGTATCGTCCATGCCATTGGGCCTAT
>JAWXTX010000143.1:0-5857 GCA_044433165.1 Ferrimonas sp.
CCCTATAACATGAACCACCAAAATACTGGTGGTATGGGCAACCCAGAATCGGGCGACATTCCCGCTTAACTAACAGGAGTAAGTCTGCTTGTTTGAGAGGTACGAAGCAGGCGAACGCGCAGTTCTTGTTCATATTGATTTTAGCCGTGAAGGCGAGCGAGAGGATCTGGAGGAATTGCGCTTATTAGCCAGTTCCGCTGGAGTCACAGCTTGTGGCGAGATCACAGGAAAGCGCGCGAGTCCTCACCCTAAATATTTCTGCGGCACAGGTAAAGCGGAAGAGATCGCGCATTTTGTGCAAGCGGTTGAAGCCGATATTGTTATCTTTAACCATGCCTTAAGCCCCGCTCAGGAACGTAATATTGAGCAGATCTGTCAATGTCGAGTGATCGATCGTACAGGCCTTATTTTGGATATTTTTGCTCAGCGTGCTCGTACGCATGAGGGGAAATTGCAAGTTGAGCTAGCGCAGTTACGTTACATTTCAACCAGACTGGTACGAGGCTGGACTCACCTTGAACGTCAAAAAGGGGGGATTGGCCTGCGTGGCCCTGGGGAAACGCAGCTTGAAACGGATCGCCGTTTATTGCGAGAGCGCATTAAAACCCTATTAAAGCGCTTGGAGAAGGTCGCTAAGCAACGAGAACAGGGGCGTCGAGCACGCCAACGTCGAGAAGTCCCAACCGTCTCATTAGTGGGTTATACCAATGCGGGCAAATCCACGCTATTTAATTGCATTACTTCCGCAGGCGTGTATGCCGAGGATCAACTCTTTGCAACATTAGACCCAACACTGCGCCGTATTGATGTGGACCAAGTTGGGCCAGTGGTATTAGCCGATACAGTTGGTTTTATTCGCCATCTTCCGCATGATCTGGTCGCTGCCTTTAAAGGCACTTTAACAGAAACTCGTGAAGCCGATCTGTTACTGCATGTCGTGGATTGTGCCGATGAGCGAGTCGCGGAAAATATTGGTTCAGTACACGATGTGTTGGCTGAAATTGATGCGGATGAGATCCCTACATTACTGGTTTATAACAAAATAGATTGCCTTGATGAGGCTACTGCTCGGATTGATCGTAATGACGAGGGGGTGCCGGTGCGAGTGTGGATCAGCGCGCAGGCGAACGATGGCATTAATCTATTATTTGAAGCGTTGACCGAGTTATTAGGACAGACGATCACCAGTTTGCGTTTGCGTTTGCCCCCAAATGAAGGCCGCTGGTTGGCTAAATTGCATCAATTAAATGCGATTCAGTCGTTAGAATACGATGACGATGGGCAGACATTAGTCTCAATTTTATTACCAGAACGAGACTGGCAACGGCTGCTTAAAGCCTCTGAACAACGGCTTGCTGACTTTATTCAAAGTTAATTGACTGGTAGATTATATTAACTATATAAGCTACTTAAGTGCATTAATGAGCTAAAATCGGCTTCAGTATATTATCTCGTTCAAACAGCGTCGTGTTGTTGTCATCGTGAGCGATTAAAGCGCCATGGTGTACATCAGTAAGGCCGGATGCGATGAATGGTTAAATGCCGTGGTTTGTGGCTTTTTGATGGTTCTATCATTGGAAAGCCGTAATCATTAACTCGAGATTAAAAATCTACCGTCTACTCTATGGAGCAGTGTTAAATGGCCTGGAATGAGCCTGGAAATCAAGGCAAAGACCCCTGGGGCAACCGGGGAAATAAAGATCAGGGACCACCAGATCTGGATGAGGTATTTCGTAAGTTTTCTAATCGCTTTGGTGGCGGTGGAAAATTTAGCGGAGTAGGCGTTGCATTAGTCTTAATTGGCGCGCTGATTGTTTATGGCCTAGCAGGTCTTTACAAAATCGAAGAGGCAGAGCGTGGCGTTGTTTTGCGTTTTGGCCAATTCGATACCATTGTGGGACCCGGCTTAGGGATCCGTCCGCCACTTATCTATCAAGTTTTCCCTGTGAATGTGGAACGTGTTAATCGAATTAACGCTTCTGGCTTAATGCTCACCAAAGATGAAAACGTGGTTACGGTACAAATGGAAGTGCAGTATCGCATTGATGATGCCCGTAAATACTTATTCAATGTAGCGGACCCAGACCAAACGCTAAGTGAAGCACTGGATAGTGCTTTGCGCTATGTGGTTGGTCACACCACCATGGACAACATCTTGACTGTTGGTCGTGAACAGGTGCGTCAGCAAACTTGGGAAGAGCTGAATGGCATTATTCAGCCTTATGACATGGGGATCCGTGTGATTGACGTTGCCTTTAAAGAAGCGCGTCCACCGGAAGAAGTAAAGCCAGCCTTTGATGACGTAATTGCTGCTCGTGAAGATGAGGAGCGTTATGTGCAAGAAGCCACGGCTTACTCTCGTCAGGTTGAGCCTCAAGCGCGCGGTCAAGCCGAGCGGATGTTGCGTGAGGCGGATGCTTACAAGCAGCGGGTAGTATTAGAAGCGCAGGGTGAAGTGGATCGTTTTAACTTACTGTTACCGCAGTATACCGCTGCGCCTGAAGTGACTCGTGAGCGTTTATACATTGAAACGATGGAACAGGTATTTAGTAATACCTCTAAAGTGTTGATTGAAAACGATACGGGTTCCATGTTCTACCTGCCGTTAGACAAACTAATGTCGGGACAAAACCGCGTCAGTGCCCCTGTTGCACCAACAGATTCCACAAGCATAAATCGCAACACCATTCGCTCGGTCACACCGGAGCCAATGGATGGTCGAAACAGCGTCCGTCAAGGGAGAAACTAAGGGATGAATGTTCGAATCTTAGTGATTTTGCTGGTTGCAGCAATCGTTGGCCTTTCATCCATCTTTGTCGTGGATGAAGGGGAGCGAGCCATTGTTAAGCGTTTTGGTAAGATTGGCAAAGATGCCGAAGATAACGTAATGGTCTACTCGCCCGGCTTACACTTAAAAGTCCCGTTTTTAGATCAAGTGTTTCGCATGAATGCGCGGATCTTAACGCTGGATGCGCCAGCGGATCGATTTGTGACTTCAGAGCAAAAAGACGTAATTGTGGACTCTTACGTGAAATGGCGCATCACCGATTTTGGTCGCTACTATTTGGCGACTCAGCAGGGTAACCAGCTGATCGCAGAATCGTTACTGCAATCTAAAATCAACAATGGCCTGCGCAGTGAATTCGGTTCTCGCACGATTCGAGAAATTGTATCTGGCAGCCGTGATGACATTCAGCAAGAAGCGATGAATAGTACTCGGACTGATGCCGCTGAATTAGGGATCACCGTGGTTGATGTGCGTGTTAAGCAGATTAATTTACCACGTGAAGTTTCCGAGTTTATTTACAACCGGATGCGTGCTCAACGTGAAGCGGTTGCTCGTAAACATCGCTCAGAAGGCATGGAAAAAGCAGAGGTGATCCGCGCCAGTGCAGATGCACAGGTAACCTTGACCCTAGCCGAAGCGGAACGTCAGACGCGCGAACTGCGAGGCCAAGGTGATGCGATGGCGGCACAGATCTACGGTGAGTCGTATGGCCAAAATCCAGAATTTTATGGCTTCTTGCGATCTCTGGACGCGTACCGAGCCTCCTTTAATAGTACCGGTGATCTATTGGTCGTTTCACCGGATTCAGAGTTCTTTCAATACATGAAGAGCAAACGCGCTAAGTAATAGATAATCTTGGCGCAAAGCCCGGGCTTCTGCCTGGGCTTTTTTATTGCTGAAATTTGAGTAAATTACGGCTTACATCACAGATGGGTTTTCAGACTTGTCTGTACGGTACCGCTGCTGTTTCCAAGCGCATCTCAGTAAAAGAAATAATGGCTTAAGCCGGTTCGCTGTGCTGCGAGCACCATGAGTGTGGCTTTGCATCAACTTATTACTGTTAGGTATTGGCCACTGCATCGGTTGTGGACGTTTGGATTCGGTATGAATCTTCTTTTAATCTGAAAGTGTGAATGCAAATGGGTAAAAACGTAGTAGTTCTCGGTACGCAATGGGGTGATGAAGGCAAGGGTAAGGTCGTTGACTTGCTAACCGATCAAGCCAACTATGTGGTGCGCTATCAAGGCGGCCATAATGCGGGCCATACACTCGTTATCAATGGCGAGAAGACCGTTCTCCACTTGATCCCATCGGGGATCCTACGTGACAACGTTAAATGCTTTATTGGTAATGGCGTTGTCTTATCACCGGAAGCCTTGAAAACGGAATTAACCATGCTAAAAGTGCGTGGTGTGCCGGTGGAAGAGCGGCTTATGATCTCCGAAGCTTGCCCGTTAATTCTACCTTACCACGTTGCGATTGATCAGGCGCGTGAGCGAGCTCGAGGCAGCCAAGCGATTGGAACTACTGGGCGTGGTATTGGCCCAGCTTATGAAGATAAAGTCGCTCGTCGAGCACTGCGTGTGGGAGATCTGCTTGAGCCAGAGCGTTTTGCCAGCAAATTAAAAGAGGTTTTGGCGTATCACAACTTCATGCTGAAGGCGTATTACCATGCTGATGAAGTCGATTATGACGGGGTTCTAGCCGATGCATTGGAATTGGCGGAAATGCTCAAGCCAATGATTGTTGATGTGACCGACATGCTCGATCAAGCTCGCAAAGCCGGTGAACCGATTCTATTCGAAGGCGCTCAAGGCACGTTATTGGATGTGGATCATGGTACGTACCCATACGTTACCTCCTCTAACACCACTGCCGGTGGCGTCTCAACTGGCTCTGGCTTTGGCCCTAACCACTTAGACTACGTATTGGGGATCGTCAAAGCGTACACCACCCGTGTTGGCGGTGGCCCATTCCCAACCGAATTAGATGATGAGATTGGCCAGCATCTTGGCGTAAAAGGTCACGAATTTGGCGCCACTACTGGACGTAAGCGCCGTTGTGGTTGGTTCGATGCCGTCGCCATGCGCCGTGCTGTGCAAATCAATGGCATCACGGGGTTTTGTTTAACCAAGCTTGATGTCCTGGACGGATTAGAAGAACTCAAGATCTGTACCGCTTATCAGATGCCTAATGGCGAATTGCGTACTGTACCGCCAATGGATGCGGAAGGTTACGAAGCGGCAACGCCGGTGTATGAGTCTCTGCCAGGTTGGAGCGATAGCACCTTTGGGGTAACCGAACGTGACCAGTTGCCACAAGCCGCGCTTGATTACATTGCCCGCATTGAAGCCTTACTTGAGGTGCCTGTAGACATTATTTCAACCGGACCTGATCGGGTTGAAACCATTGTTTTGCGCCATCCATTTAACTGAATCAGGTGGGATGGAATGATGGTAAAGGGATAATTTTTCTTTTTGCCATCAACTACTAGCAGTTATTCTTGTCGAATCCTAAAGCATCTGCGTTTGAGGTCGATACCATGGTTATGAAACGAACCCTATTAGTAGCAACGTGCATGTTGCTCGGCATAGCGAATGCTATGGCCTCAATGAAAGCCGTGGAGCTGTATACGCAAGAAGAGTTATTGGAGATGTTTCCAACCAATGCTCATCTTAAACGTGTGCAGCAGGATGACTGTCAGCTATTGCAAGACATTGAAGCTCGCGCTTCTGTCTTAAAGATCCCGGCATACCAAATGCTTTGGGCCGACATGCAACTGTTCGGTATTTGCACTAAGGTCAATGTGCCGCGTGGCTGGGATTTTTTGCATCAGGCGGCAGACCAAGGTTTACCGGATGCCATTGAACAGATTGGCCGCTACCACATGCAAGGGCGCTTTGTGATTGTAGACGAAGCTTACGGGTTGCGGATGTTACACTTAGCAGCCTCTTTAGGGCACCAACGTGCGTTACTTGCAGTGGCTGAATATTACAGCCAAGGTATTGGCAGTGCCTGGGATTATCCTGACGTGTACCAATGGTTACACCAAGCTAAATTTGCTCGTGC
>JAWXTX010000144.1:0-5844 GCA_044433165.1 Ferrimonas sp.
TTAATGAACAATGTATTGGCACAGATAAGGGGCAGGGTTCATGCGTGAAGATGAGTTGAGCTCATATTCGGGGTTCAGATCACCATCCGTGGTGATCCACACTTACAAAAATGTTCAGTGTGAATGAGTGTTACGCCTTTGGCTGGGGTTGGCCTAATAGGTATTCGGCTGATGGATCAACATAAACGCGATTGCCCATGCCTTCACGACCAAACAGCATCATGTAAGTCATGCTTTTACGGTTAGTGAGGGTAAGCTGAATTGGCCATTCTTGCCCACCTAAACGCAACGTAGTTTGAATAACACTGCGTTTTTGTACTTGGCCATTAGAGGATTTGATCGCGCGTGAATCATGCAACGGAGCCGTGCAATGCACTGTATGCGCTAGATCGTACATGTCTGGGTGCAGATCAAAGCTCACGTGCGGCTCACCATCAATTTGAATGGTGCGTAAGTTATCTACGTGCAGTGATGAAGTATGTGCGCCAGTATCTACGCGGATCGGTAATTTGGTGATCCCCAAATCAGGTAAACAGCAAAACTCTGAATTACCAATGAGCATACGATCCATAATAACGTTCCTTACTAAAAAGATTAAAAATAGAATAGGCAGTGGTCCAAGCCACTGCCTATTTGAAATGTAACGAAGGTGGCTAAGGGGCGATACGAGATTGGGTTAACGGTTGTGGTACTTGCTCATCCAGTTGTTCTTGCATCATTTCAATGTGTTCGGCCACCTCATCGGCGGCGTCGCCAAAGTAGGCAATGTGATACATCGCTTCCCCTTCTTGCACCAGTGGGATCTCTTGTTTGCCAATGATGATTCCCGCTCGATTGGAACGCAGCTGTTGAATGTTTTCGCCAAGCGGGCTGTTGATCTCAGCGAGTACATCACCGGCGGAAACTGCATGCCCTAAGTGAACAAATTCCTGCACAATGCCACTGGCATTTGCTCGGATCCATTCACTGCGGTTGGCAACAAACGGCTCGCTTTTGCGGCCACGGCGCTTACGCACCATACCCAGCTCAGAGAGCACGTTTAAAATGCCTTTAAGCCCACTTTGAATGGAGAGTTCATCAAAGCGGAGCGCCTCACCAGCTTCATACAGCAAGATCCGCGTGCCTAAATCGATGGCGGCTTCACGTAAGGAGCCGTCGCGCAGATCGGAGTTAAGCAACACCGGAACCCCAAAGGCTTTGGCCAGTTTGGCGGTTTGTTCATCGGCGATGTTAGCGCGGATCTGCGGCAGGTTACTGCGGTGAATCGCGCCGGTGTGCAGATCAATACCAAATTGGCAATGTTTTACAATCTCGCTTAAGAATGTGTGCGCTAATCTGGCTGCCAACGAGCCTGTAGGAGAGCCAGGAAAGCAGCGATTGAGATCGCGTCTGTCTGGCAAGTAACGCGATTGGTTAATGACGCCATATACGTTAACCATTGGCACTAACAGTAGCGTGCCGTGGGTTAACGTAATTTTTGTCTGAATTAAGCGGCGAATGATCTCAATGCCGTTAATCTCATCGCCATGTACAGCTGCACTGACAAACACAGTTGGCCCGGGTTGTTTTGCGCGGATCACCTGTACCGGAATGGATACTTGAGTATCGGTGTACAGGTTTGCCACAGGCAATTGCAGTTGTTTGCGCTCTCCGGGCATCACTGCGATGCCCCCAATCACGATCGGTTCAGCCATATACTCCTCCATGACAGCCTACGATGGCGGTGTCCTTGTTATTATTTCGGCAGATCGGTTTCGATAAACTGAAAAATCATGTCAGCGACATCAATGTTGGTTGCACTTTCAATGCCTTCTAAGCCGGGAGAGGAGTTTACTTCCATAACTACCGGGCCATTTTTGGACTGTAAAATGTCCACACCACATACGTTTAAGCCCATGGTAATGGCTGCATTGATGGCGGTTTGCTCCTCTTCAGGAGTTAATTCCACCAATGTGGCTTGGCCGCCGCGATGCAGATTCGAGCGGAATTCACCTTCTGCGGCTTGGCGTTTCATGGCCGCAACCACTTTGCCACCGACCACTAAACAGCGCACATCGGCGCCTTTGGCTTCTTCGATGAACTCTTGCACCAAAATATTGGCTTTTAAGCCCATGAACGCTTCCATGACGCTTTCGGCCGCTTTATTGGTTTCAGCTAAAACAACGCCAATGCCTTGGGTGCCTTCAAGCAATTTAATGACGAGCGGCGCGCCGCCGATGGTTTTGATGACATCTTGAATTTTATCGGGCTTGCTGGCAAAACCGGTGCGGGGTAAGCCAATGCCATTGCGAGATAATAATTGCAAAGAGTGCAACTTATCGCGCGAACGCGTAATGCCGGTGGCGGTGTTTAAACACATGCTGCCGGCCATCTCAAATTGGCGTACCACCGCGGTGCCATAGAAGGTGATAGATGCACCAATTCGCGGGATCACCACATCGTACTTAGGTAAGGCTTTACCGTCGTAGCGCACAGTGGGGTTGCTTGAGGTGATGTCCATATAGCAATGAAGGGTGTCCAGCACATCCACCTGATGACCTCGCTTCTCACCAGCCTCTTTTAGGCGACGAGTAGAGTACAGTTGGTCGTTACGTGACAGGATTGCAATTCGCATTGGGCGCGCCTCATTCGGGGTTGTGGCATAAACTTTCAGCTAGAAAGCGTAGGCCGTGTTATGCACTCTGGGGTGACTTCCGGCGTTGGAAGTACCACGGCATAACCTATTACAGTTGTTTTACGAGCGAGCTCGAAGCACGTTCAAGCTGCATATTAATGTCTATCGTTACGCTCAGTTGTACCTCGCTGAAACAATAGCGGTTACGCCAATAACCAATGTGGTGATGGCGAACAGTGGCCTTGCTACATCGTGGTACTGGCGTTGCTACGGGCGAATAGGAGGCTATTGGTAACCTCATAATCCTTTCAGCGCGTTGCGTTAGGGCGTTAATTTTACGCGTTTTCTGATGCTGATGTGAGTAAAAAAATCAGCTTGTTAGCAAGCGCGAAAGGTAAGTTTCCATCCCCCCTAAGTACAACTAATAAAATTTATCGTCATCATAATAAATGTTTGTCTGTGTTGGCGGCAGTTTGGGGCATGATGTGCATCCAAATTGCGGTGCTTGAGAATCGGAGGGGCGATGGATGTTAAGGGGTTTCGTACCTTTTTAGAGGTGGCCAAAGAGCAGCATTTTGGCCGCGCTGCAGAGAATTTATATATTACTCAAGCCGCAGTAAGTTCAAGAATAAAACAGCTTGAGCTGTATTTTGGTTGCAAATTGTTCGTTCGGGAGCGGCACGCCATTCAATTAACGCAGGCGGGTAAGCGATTATTGCCTTATGCCGAGTTAATGGTGCAAACCTTAGAGCAGGCGCAAAACGCCTTGCAATTAGATGTGCATCAACGTCAGCAACTGGTTCTTGGCGGAACCCCAAACAGTTGGGATGCGGTCTTACAACCTTGGTTTGGCACCATTGTTGAGACCTTGGAGGGTTATTGTTTCGCCGCTGAAACGTTGTCAATGGCACAAATAAGCCGCAATTTAAATGAACGCACCCTCGATCTTGCGGTTACGTTCGACAAAGTCAAAGTGGAGGGCGTAATCAACCAGCCTATCAGTCAATTGCTTTTGGTCTTAGTCAGTACCAGCGCGGTAACGGTTGAAGAGGCTTTAAGCCAGCGTTATCACTATGTGGATTGGGGGAGCCAGTTTGCTGCCGAACATAACCAGCGCCACCGTTTTAGCCCAGTTCCGCTGTTGCGCTGCTCAAATGGTCGCATTGCGTTAGAGCTGTTGTTGGAAAAAAGGCGGTGCAGCTTATTTACCGGAAAGTACCGTTGCGCCCCTGTTGGCTCGGCAACAGCTTCATCAGGTAGTCGTCGCGCCACCATGGCCTCGTACGGTGTACCTCTCTTACCGTAAAGACAGCCCTGTGTTATCGGCTTTACTCGAAGTCTTAGCGCTGCTGCAACAGAGCAAACCAGAATCGCCTTTTGTTTTACAGCAAGTAAGCCAATGCATTAATGATGACAGCCATTAGCACCATGCTATGGCGAGCGAGATGGCCAGCAAGCGCGCCATTGTGCGAGGCAGCGTTTGCCATCAGCCCAATTGGGCGCCAAGCACCAACTTTGCCATTGTTGCCATAACGCGCTCCATGGTTGCTGTTCGGTGGCGTAATATTCGCTAAAAGCACGGGCTAAATTGGCTCGTGCATGACGTCGGGTTTGCCATGGTTGTTGTACGCTGTGGCGATGAATAATTTGCATCATCGCTTGCAACCGGTTGAGTTTATGGCTGCTAATGGAGTTGGGGCGGCACAAATAATCCATAAGCAGATCGCTGTGGCTCCAGATTGGCCCAGTAGCCGCCAATTTTAGCCACAGATCCCAATCGGATGCAGAAGCCAATTGCGGATCAAAGCCTCCCACATCGAGCGCAGCTTGACGCGCAACAATGGCCGCTGAAGTGCCTACCACATTTTGAGCCAATAAGATGGCGCGCGATAGTTGATGTTCGCCTTGGGCAAAATGGCGGCGAAAGTGAGGCCAAAAATGAAAACAATCGCCTAAGGAGCTGCCCTCAGGCGTGCGATGCAGGTAATTGGAAAACAGCAAGTGCGTGTTTGGATGGCGCGCTAAAAGTTGCCGCTGGCGGGCTAATTTGGTGGGGTACCAGCGATCATCCGCATCCAAAAAAGCCACCCAAGGGTGACGGCATAATTGCATAGCGGCGTTACGGGCAGCAGCCACTCCCGCATGCTCCAAACGCAAATAATGCAAATTAGGATGGTGCCATTGCTGCTGTTGTAAATAGGCGATGGTGCCGTCGTTGGAGCCATCATCAACTACCCACACCTCATTGGCAGGGCTGGTTTGCTGCCACACAGACGCTAATGCGTGGGGAAGGTAAGTCAGATCGTTATAGCTTGGGATCACAACGCTAATAGCCAGATCCATGGGGGCTCCTGAGTCGGCGGTTGATTTGAATTGCTCTCTAAAGCAGTTTTTGTGCCAGTAAAAAAAAGGCTTTCTATGAGTGAGTTAAATAACTCTTTGCAGATTGCAACGCCCCCCATCTTAGCGGCGACAAAACGGCCTGCTAATTTGCAAAAATAAGGTAAACCCTATTTTTTTTAAATAGTTACATTTTGGCTTGAAGCTTGCTTTATCTCCCTCAAGTGGCTGCTTGGGAGTGTCGAAATGAAAACCATCGCTTATGTGATTCCTCAATTTCCGGTTGCGTCAGAAACTTTTATTGTCAATGAAATGGAAGCGATGCAAGCGCTTGGCCATTCGTTGATCCCCTGCACACTGTACCAAGATAAAACCGCCCCATGCCGCCAGCCCACGCACGATTATTGGTTAAGTCAACTCATTGATTTACAACAGGTGCCTTATTGGCGGTTAGGGCTGGTTATGGGGTTGTGTGGCATGAATCGACAGGCTTGGCGTTTTTTACAGCAACAGCGCCACTGGTCTCGGCGCAGTTTATGGCTGGCGGCACTGCGCTTAGCAGTGGTGGTACGTCAGCAGCATTGCGATCATATCCACGCTCACTTTGCCCAACAGAGCGCTGCAGTAGCCATTGTTGCTGCACGTCTGGCCGGGGTGACGGTGTCTTTTGTTGGACACGGTGCGGATGTTTATCAAGCCCCTTATGATCTGCCTTTAAAGTTGCATCATGCGGATCTGGTCATCGCCGTTTGTCAGCCTATGTTGGCGCAATTTCAACAACAAGCACCAGCAAGCTTCAGTGCCCTTATTCGTTGCGGCATTAATTTGGCGCAGTTTCGTTTTCATGGCCATTGCTTACCTAAAGCAAGGCTATTGTTTGTGGGCCGTTT
>JAWXTX010000145.1:0-5840 GCA_044433165.1 Ferrimonas sp.
GATGGTGTACGCACGGCATCCATTGCGGTGTTGTCGTTTTTGGTTTGGGCACACCATATGTTTACGACCGGCATGCCGGTGGCGGCTGAGCTGTTTTTTATGTACTGCACCATGCTGATTTCAGTGCCGACAGGGGTAAAAGTCTTTAATTGGGTGGCGACCATGTGGCGCGGAGCCATCAGTTTTGAAGCGCCAATGCTGTTTGCCATCGCTTTTATTGTGCTCTTCACCATAGGCGGCCTTTCCGGTTTAATGTTGGCGATCACCCCAGTGGATTTTCAATATCACGATACCTATTTTGTGGTCGCGCACTTTCATTATGTATTGGTGACTGGCGCTGTTTTTTCAATTATGGCGGGCGCTTATTATTGGCTCCCCAAATGGACTGGCCACATGTATTCCGAGCGCTTAGCTCGCTGGCATTTTTGGTGCTCCATCCTCTCTGTGAATGTTCTCTTTTTCCCGATGCATTTTCTTGGGTTGGCGGGCATGCCAAGACGGATTCCCGATTATGCCTTGCAGTTTGCTGATATAAATCGTGTGGTTTCCATTGGTGGCTTGGCGTTTGGGTTATCTCAATTCATTTTTTTGGCGTTAGTGATTAAGTGCGTACGAGGCGGAGTACGGGCACCAGCCAAAGTGTGGGATGGGGCTGAAGGGCTTGAGTGGACGGTGCCATCACCCGCACCATTACATACATTTGATCCACCGCCAGTGGTGCGTTAAGCCATGGGGCATTCTCGACTGGTCGCTAAATTGTGTTTGGCTGTGGTGGCGATGTTTGGCCTTGGCTTTGCTTTGGTGCCGTTGTATGACGTGTTTTGTGAAATAACCGGCATTAACGGCAAACCGCGCACCGAAGCCGTGGCTCAGTACCATGCCGCTATTGATGTGGAGCGTACGGTAACGGTGGAATTTATCACTTATGTACGTAAGGACATGCCATGGCAATTTGAGCCGATGGTACACCGGTTAGAGGTGCACCCCGGTGAAACAACGGAAGTGGCTTTTATGGCTACGAATCTGTCGGATCAAGATCTCATTGGGCAAGCTATTCCCTCCGTAAGTCCTGGGCAGGGGGCGCTGTATTTTTCCAAAATAGCGTGTTTTTGTTTTAATCATCAGCCGCTATTAGCAGGGGAAACCACAGAAATGGGGTTGATGTTTTATGTTGACCCTGAGTTGCCGCCTTCCATCCAAACACTCACGTTGTCTTATACCCTCTATAACATCACCGACCGAGTTGCTGCCCCCGGATAAAGGGGCAAAAACAGCCAAAGAACAGCCCAAGAACATGAGCCATTCGTCGTGTTTTGTCGGTGTGTCTTGGGCGCTACAGTAGCCAATGTCGAAGGCGCTTAAGAGCGCATTTATCTTGTCACACGCATGGAGAGCCGATGACATGACGCAACAATATCAACGTTATTATGTGCCAGCACAAAGCCCATGGCCGATTGTGGGTGCCATTGCCTTGGCCATGATTGCTGTGGGGGCCGGTAACTTTGTGGTGAGCACGCGCACCGATGAAGTGGGTGGGTATTGGGGGTATTTGCTTTTGGCCGGTTTGGCGTTGCTGCTGTATATGCTTATTGGCTGGTTTCGTAACGTGATTGATGAGTCCATGTCTGGATTGTATTCCGCGCAAATGGATCGCTCTTTTAAACAGGGCATGGCGTGGTTTATTTTTTCCGAGATGATGTTCTTCTTCGCCTTTTTTGGGGCGTTGTTTTATACCCGTTTAATAGCCGTACCATGGCTGGCTGGCGCGGGTAACAATGCCATGACTAATCAGGTGCTATGGCCAGACTTTGAGGCCATTTGGCCGCTGGTACTAACGCCGGGGGGCATCACCACAACAGCCATGGGCTGGGTTGGTCTACCACTTTATAACACCCTTATTTTGATTGTTTCGTCGGTAACGCTGCATTTGGCGCACAGTGCATTAGAGCAGAATAAACGTGCCGCTTTAAAAGGGTGGCTAATGGCGACAATTGCGCTTGGCTTGACGTTTTTAGGGCTGCAAGTCGAAGAGTATTATCACGCTTATCAGGTGATGGGGTTGACGCTTGACTCTGGCGTTTATGGTAATACGTTTTTTTTGCTTACCGGTTTTCATGGGCTGCATGTCACATTGGGGGTGATCATGTTAACGGTTATGTCGGGGCGCATTTTCAAAGGGCATTTTACCCCAGAAAAACATTTTGGTTTTCAAGCATCGAGTTGGTATTGGCACTTTGTGGATGTGGTGTGGCTTTGTTTGTTTGTGTTCGTTTATGTCTTGTAATGCTTACCCATAAGGGCGGGGATTTAAGGGCACCAGACCACTGGCGATCCCAACCATCAGAACCGCTAACAGCAAAACGGAAAAGCCGACGCGGCGGCCAAGGTAACGGCGCATGTTGGGTTTGCCTCGAACCATGGCGATCCCGGCCAAGGCAAGATTCAGCACAATATAAAGCAATACAACGACTAGCATTATTTTGAAAAATAACAGCATAGAGATTCCTTGAAAAAGAGAAACGTGTTCACCCTGCTCATTACTGTGGCGGTGCTTGTTGGCTTGGTCAAGTTAGGCTTTTGGCAACTACGGCGTGCTGAGCTGAAAGGGGATTTACAACAACAATACCAGCAGCGCCAACAACAGTGGTTGTCGTGGGAGCAGTTGCTGGCGGGTCAATGGGATGATCTGCGTGGTTATCGCATCAGTTTGTCTGGTCAGTGGCAGGCTCAGGCCGCGGTCTTGTTGGATAACCAAGTATTTCGAGGTCAGGTTGGGTATCGCTGGTTGGTGCCTGTGGCAGTGGCGCCAAAAGCGCCGTGGATATTGGTTGATTTGGGGTTTGTGGCGGCACCGCGTTATCGCCAGCAGCTGCCCCAATTGCCTGCGCTGCCTCAAATTAGCTTGCTCACTGGGCGTATTTTGCAACCTCAAACCAACCCGCTGGCAGATCAACTTCAGCCTGAGCTTGTATTTGAGGACGCGCCCGCCAAACGCATTCAAGCGCTGAATTTTAAGCAACTCACCGCGCATTTTAAACATCCGTTTTTAGCTTTGGTGCTGTGGCTGGAACAGCCTGCGGAACTGGGATTTGAGCGACCATGGCAGCCGATTCCAATGGCAGCCGACAAACATTACGGCTATGCCGTGCAGTGGTTTGGTTTGGCGTTCGCGTGGCTGGTTATAGTGAGTTTATTGGTGCGTCGTGCTGTGTTGAAGCCGTTCGGTGTGGTTGACCACTCTACGATAAAAGAACGTTGATTACCGCAATAATGGCAGCTCGCTGCAGTGCATCATTATTTCAAGGAGAAGAGGCATGGATCGCCGTCAAGTGAGTTCGAAAAAGACATTGGTGTTGTTGCTTGTGGCATTTTTAGTGCCGGTCGCATTGGCTGCTGTTGTGCTTAAAGCTAAGTGGTATCAAGGGGGCGCCACCAATCATGGTCAGTTATTGAATAATTTAAGCTATCAACAGTTGCAACAGCCCAATCCGGTGCATCAACAATGGCAAATTATCACGTTCGTGCAGAGTCAATGTTCACCATCTTGCCAAGCGCATTTACAACAGTTGAAACAAGTGCATGTGGCTTTAGGGCGAGAGCGTCCACGGGTGCACCCTATTGCGTTTAGCGATGCGCCATTATCGGCACCAGATGGGGTGGCGGTCGTGGTGCAGCCGCAATTGCAACCGTTGTTGCCCGAATTGGCGGTGGTGATTGTGGACCCGTTAGGGCAATGGGTATTGCATTACCAAACCGATGAGTTCAGTGGCTTGTTAAAAGATCTCCGTAAGTTATTAAAACTGTCGCGCATTGGTTAGGGGCCTAAGATGAAAAAACTGACATTGCTGGCACTGGGGCTGACGTTATTGGTTGTGGTGTTGGGCGCTTACACGCGTCTTACCGACGCGGGACTGGGCTGTCCAGATTGGCCGGGTTGTTACGGTTTTTGGTCTGTTCCTATGGCCACTGAAGCGATTGCGGCGGCTGAGGTACGCTACCCTGAACGGCCATTGGAACCGGCGAAAGCATGGGCAGAGATGATCCATCGTTATGCGGCCACATTGCTGGGGCTGCTGTTATTGGTGATGGCGCTTTGGCATGGTTATCGTCATTACGCGGCGTGGCAGACTTCAGGGAGTGGGTGGCCTGCGAACGTGGCGTTGACGCCTTATTTATTGTTGTTGTTGGTGTTGTTTCAGGGCGCTTTGGGGATGTGGACGGTGACTTTGAATTTGTTGCCTTTGGTGGTGATGGGGCATTTGCTTGGGGGGTTCACCATTGCTGGTTTGTTGTTTTATTGGTGGACTCGACAAACACCGCCTCAATTACACCATGCATACGACAATCGGATTCGGTTGCTTGGGGGTGTTGCGGTCATGGTGGTGATCGGCCAAGTCAGCTTAGGGGGCTGGACCGCAGCCAATTATGCGTCGTTGGCGTGTACGGAGTTACCGATTTGCCAAGGTGATTGGTTGGCGCAATGGGCGCCCGCTCGCGCCTTTGATCCAATCTCGCCCCCTGCCAGCAGTTATGAGTATGGGGTTTTGGACTATGCCGCGCGCATGACGATTCATGTCAGCCACCGATTGGGAGCGCTGATCACCACCGTGGTGTTGGCGATATTTTGGTGGCAATTACGCTGTCGTCATATTCACTTTGAAGCGAACATGATGGCCGCCATCTTGCTGCTGCAACTGGGGCTTGGGGTAATGAATGTGGTGGCCAGTTTGCCGCTGTGGGTTGCTGTGAGCCATAACTTTGTGGCGTTGCTGCTGCTGTTAGCTGTGCTGGCGTGTAATGTTCGAGTATGGCAAGGAGGCTGGAATGTTAGAAAAAACGCTGCCGTTAAGTTCGCTTAAAACCACGCTGCCATGGCGCGATTATTGGGAAATGACCAAACCGAAAGTGGTGGCTTTAATGTTGTTAACTGCCTTGGTTGGGATGTGTTTAGCTAAGGCGGATCTGTCGTCATTAGGTCAAATGTTTTGGGGCTTGAGTGGCATCGCGTGCATGGCGGGTGCTGCGGCCGCACTAAATCATGTAATCGATCGCCGTATTGATGGCTTGATGCAGCGCACGCAGCAGCGTCCGGTTGCCCAAGGGCGAATTTCAACGCGGCAGGCACTGTTGTTTGCCGGTGGGCTAGGTTGCGTGGGTTTTGTGATGCTTTGGTGGCGGGTGAATTCGTTGACGGCGTGGCTCACGCTAGCCTCATTAATGGGGTATGCGCTGGTTTATACCCGGTATTTAAAGCGCGCCACCCCTCAAAATATTGTGATAGGCGGGCTTGCTGGGGCGATGCCGCCGCTATTAGGCTGGACTGCGATCACCGGCCAATTTCACGGCCATGGTTTGCTGTTGGTGATCATCATTTTTGCTTGGACGCCACCTCATTTTTGGGCATTGGCCATTGCCCGTAAGGCGGATTATGCCCGCGCTGGATTGCCGATGTTGCCGGTGACTCATGGCGAGGAATACACCAAAACGCAGATTTTGTTATACAGCTTTTTGTATGCGCTAGCGTGCTTATTGCCCGTGGTTGCGGGTATGAGTGGCGGTGTGTATTTGGTGGGAGCAGCCGCATTGGCCTTGTGGTTTTTGGTTCGAGCGTGGCAATTGAAATATCAGCCGCAATATTATGCGCCCATGCAGTTATTTGTGTTATCCATTTGGCAATTGATGGCGCTGTTTGGACTGTTATTGGTGGACCATTATTGGGCTCGCTGGGGGGTGGCATAATGGCAGTTAAGTTTGGTCGGCGAGCGCTCGATACGCTGCTCTTAATAGCAATGGCGCTGTTGGTCGTTATCGGGGGGGGTGGCTGGCGTGACGTATTACTT
>JAWXTX010000146.1:0-5831 GCA_044433165.1 Ferrimonas sp.
TTCAAAAAATTTATAACGACCGCCAAGCTATGGCTTCGGGCAGCAAACCGCTGGATTGGGGAATGGCAGAAACTTTAGCGTACGCCACCTTGTTGCATGATGGCTATCGGGTTCGGTTAACCGGTCAAGACACAGGGCGGGGGACGTTTTTCCACCGTCATGCCGTGCTACATAATCAAAAGAATGCCACAACTTATATGCCACTGCGGCACATTAGCCCCAACCAAGGCGCGATTGAGATTTTTGATTCCGTATTATCTGAAGCCGCGGCCATGGCTTTTGAATATGGCTATGCCACCGCAGAACCTTCGGGCTTAACCATTTGGGAAGCGCAGTTTGGCGACTTTGCCAATGGCGCTCAGGTTGTGATTGACCAATTCTTATCCTCTGGCGAACAAAAATGGGGGCGCTTATGTGGACTTACGTTGTTGTTGCCTCATGGCTATGAAGGCCAAGGTCCAGAGCACAGTTCTGCACGATTAGAGCGTTTTTTACAACTGTGTGCCAATCACAACATGCAGGTTTGTGTGCCAACAACACCGGCGCAGGTTTACCATATGTTGCGTCGCCAAACCGTACGGCCTATGCGACGTCCGCTGGTTGTTATGAGTCCTAAATCGCTATTGCGTCATCCTATGGCAGTATCGACCATGGATGAATTAGCCAATGGCACCTTTCAAAATGTAATTTCAGAAATCGATGAGCTAGATCCTGCCCAAATCACGCGTGTCGTCTTTTGCTCAGGCAAAGTGTATTACGAATTACTAGAACGTCGGCGCCAAGAGAAACTCACCAATATTGTGATCATCCGAATTGAGCAGCTGTATCCGTTCCCAGCCACCGAGCTGGCAGAAGTATTACAACTGTATCAACATGTTACTGATTTTGTGTGGTGCCAAGAAGAACCACAAAATCAAGGCGCGTGGTACTGCAGTCAGCACCACTTTTGGGCTGCCATTCCATCACAAGCACAGCTGACTTATGCCGGTCGCAGTGCTTCTGCTGCACCTGCGGTGGGGTACATCTCATTGCACAATACGCAGCAGCAAGCGCTCATCGAATCAGCGTTGAATTTGACCTAAGAATACACAAAGGACTGAACAACTTATGAGCATCGAAATTAAGGTTCCTGTCTTACCTGAATCGGTGGCCGATGCCTCCATTGCGACTTGGCACGTCCAACCCGGTGAAGCGGTAAGTCGTGATCAAAATTTAGTTGATATTGAAACCGATAAGGTTGTCTTGGAAGTGGTTGCCCCAGAAGATGGCCAAATTGCTGAAATTCTTCAAGGGGAAGGACAAACGGTTCTCGCCGAGCAAGTGATTGCCAATTTTGTTGCTGGTGCTAAAGCTGGTCAAGAGATCGCAAAACCAGAAACGGCCGCTGCGCCAGCGCTGAATATGATGCCTACCTCTAATGGTAATCATGCTACTGACAATATGGAGTTAAGCCCATCGGTGCGGCGCTTAATTGCAGAGCATGGTATTGATGCTACGGGTATTTTAGGCAGTGGTGTCGGTGGCAGAATCACCAAGTCGGACGTGGAACGCAGCCTACATACTCGCGCAAATAACGCGTTGAATGGCCAAGTTGAAAATCCCTCGCAGGATGTAAAAGCACCGGCCGTCGCGCTTTCTGGACGTACTGAAAAACGGGTTCCGATGACGCGCCTGCGCAAGCGCATTGCCGAGCGATTATTGGAAGCGAAAAATGCCACCGCCATGCTCACTACATTTAACGAAGTGAATATGGCGCCAATCATGAATTTGCGAAAACAATACAAAGATATTTTTGAGCAGCGTCATGGGATCCGTTTAGGGTTTATGTCGTTTTATGTTAAAGCGGTGGTCGAAGCGTTAAAGCGTTACCCTGAAGTCAATGCATCCATTGATGGCGATGATATTGTTTACCATAACTATTTTGACATTAGCATTGCCGTTTCAACCCCCCGAGGTTTAGTGACGCCGGTTCTGCGAGATGCCGATAAGTTATCTGTAGCCGAAGTGGAGCAGGGCATCAAAGAGCTGGCGGTTAAAGGCCAGCAAGGCAAGTTAACCGTAGACGAATTAACCGGTGGTAATTTTACCATTACCAATGGGGGCGTTTTTGGTTCTTTGATGTCGACGCCCATCATCAATCCACCTCAAAGTGCGATTTTAGGCATGCACGCCATTAAAGAGCGGCCGATAGCGGTGAATGGTGAGGTGTTAGTTCAGCCCATGATGTATTTGGCATTATCTTATGACCATCGCATCATTGATGGCCGAGAATCTGTGGGTTTCTTAGTTACTATCAAAGAGTTATTAGAAGATCCAACGCGCTTGTTGTTGGATATTTAACGTTGGGTGAATCATCATCCGCCGCCTCTGAATATTATCAGGGCCGATAATCATCAATGCACAAACGGACTAACTTATGAATTTGCACGAGTACCAAGCAAAACAAATCTTTGCGGAATATGGCTTGCCAGTTTCCAAAGGTTATGCCTGTGCCACTCCAGAAGAAGCGGTTGCTGCTGCCCAGCGAATCGATGATGAAAAATGGGTAGTGAAATGCCAAGTACATGCCGGTGGTCGAGGTAAAGCCGGTGGCGTTAAATTGGCGTCGAGCACGGCTGAAATTCACGCCTTTGCAGAACAATGGTTGGGTAAACCCTTAGTAACCTACCAAACTGATGCTAATGGCCAGCCAGTAAGCAAAATTTTAGTGGAAGCGTGTACTGATATCGCCAAAGAGCTGTATTTAGGGGCCGTTGTGGATCGCGCCAGTCAGCGAGTGGTATTTATGGCCTCGACGGAAGGCGGGGTAGATATCGAGAAAGTTGCAGAACAAACCCCTGAGCTCATTCATAAAATGGCGCTCGATCCATTGGTTGGGCCGCAGCCATACCAAGGCCGTGAGCTGGCGTTTAAATTGGGCTTAACCGGCGAACAAATAAAGCAGTTTGTGCAAATCTTTATGGGGCTAGGGCAAATGTTCTTAGACAAAGATTTCGCATTGCTCGAAATCAACCCACTGGTGATCACTGCCGCAGGCGATTTACTCTGCTTAGATGGCAAAATTAATATTGATGCCAATGCCTTGTATCGCCAGCCTAAGCTGAGAGCCATGCACGATCCTTCCCAAGAAGATGAGCGCGAAGCGCATGCGGCGCAGTGGGAGCTGAACTATGTCGCATTGGATGGCAACATCGGTTGCATGGTCAATGGCGCTGGTTTGGCCATGGGCACAATGGACATCGTGAATTTACACGGTGGTAGCCCTGCCAACTTTTTGGATGTGGGCGGTGGCGCAACCAAAGAGCGCGTGACAGAAGCGTTCAAAATTATTTTATCAGACAGCAACGTAAAAGCCGTTTTGGTGAACATTTTCGGCGGCATTGTTCGCTGTGATTTGATTGCCGAAGGGGTGATAGGCGCCGTGGCCGAAGTGGGCGTTACCGTTCCTGTTGTGGTGCGTTTAGAAGGTAATAATGCCGAACTGGGCATCCAAGTATTGGCTGAGTCGGGCTTAAATATTATCGCAGCTACCAGTTTAACCGATGCGGCGCAACGCGTGGTCGCTGCCGCGGAGGGCAAATAAATGAGCATTTTAATTAATAAAGACACCAAAGTAATTTGCCAAGGGTTTACCGGCGGCCAAGGTACTTTCCATTCCGAACAAGCCATTGCGTATGGTACGCAAATGGTAGGGGGCGTTTCACCGGGTAAAGGGGGCAGCACCCATTTAGGTTTGCCTGTTTTTAATACGGTACGTGAAGCCGTTGAGGCAACGGGCGCAACCGCATCGGTGATTTACGTGCCTGCACCATTTTGCAAAGACGCCATTTTAGAAGCCATTGATGCTGGCATTAAACTGATTGTGACCATCACCGAAGGGATCCCAACGTTAGATATGTTGGCGGTAAAGGTGAAACTCGACCAGGCTGGCGTGCGAATGATAGGCCCTAATTGCCCAGGCGTTATTACCCCTGGAGAGTGTAAAATTGGCATTATGCCCGGTCACATCCACTTACCTGGCAAAATCGGCATCGTGTCTCGCTCGGGCACGTTAACTTATGAAGCAGTGAAGCAAACTACGGATGAAGGCTTTGGCCAGTCAACGTGCGTTGGCATTGGCGGAGACCCAATCCCTGGCTCAAATTTCATTGATATTTTAGCGATGTTTCAAAATGATCCACAAACCGAAGCAATTGTGATGATTGGTGAAATTGGTGGCACCGCGGAAGAAGAAGCAGCAGCGTACATCAAAGCCAATGTGACTAAGCCTGTGGTGTCCTATATCGCAGGGGTAACCGCACCGGCCGGCAAACGGATGGGACACGCTGGCGCCATTATTTCTGGTGGTAAAGGTACTGCAGAAGATAAATTTCAAGCTCTAGAGGATGCTGGGGTTCGAACCGTAAAATCATTGGCTGAGATCGGCAGTGCATTGCGTGAATTGATCGGTTAATCAGCCACCGCCATTACGGGTGCTCATTTTATTACGCCGAGGCTTGCCTCGGCTTTTTTGTGGCTTAAAACGAGACCAGCTAATGGCGGTTCATTCCGATATAACTGGCCGATAACGGCTTGTGTTTGCATCCGCCATCGCACGGCATCAGTGAGGGCGCTATAAGTGAATGCGCAATTTCCCATCAGAACTGTCTAAGCTGTGCTTACCAGGCATTGAGGTTACGGAGCATGGGATGAAACAGTTAATGGCTCGTATTTCAGGTCGAGTGCAAGGGGTGTGGTTTCGAGCCACTACCCAGCGTCAAGCTCAAGCATTAGGGATAACGGGTTATGTTCGTAATTTAACCGATGGGCGTGTTGAGATCTTAGCGCAAGGCGGAGATCAAGCGGTAGATACATTGATGGACTGGGCTCATCATGGGCCAGCAACGGCCAGCGTTGATGAGGTGCTCATCAGCGATTATGACGGCAGCGATTTGTATCTGGATTTTGAGATCAGTGATGAAGGGTAGCTCGTACCTATAGATGGCACGAGCTGGGTGGGTTACATCCGTCGAATTTGCATAATCACTCCAATTTCTGGGTGATCAAAGTAGTGCACTTCGTTACTGCGCACACGGCGGCGTTGATCCATAACAATGGTGGCTAAGTAGGGATGCGTTTGCGTGACCGGAATGGGCATCGCTCCATCGTTTAGCAGTGTATTAACATTATTGCTGTTTTGATTAAAAGCGCTTTGGTCAGCATTGGCGCTGCGCATTGGTGCTGGCAAGGTGGTACGTTCATCCAATTGAATGGTTCGCTCTCCTATACGACGATAACCAAGCTTTAAATCAATATGCAGATAATGATTTAAAGAGATGGTCACCAGCCCATCGAGTTCGCGTACTGGGCCATAGCTTTCAAAAGACTCAACAACTTGAGTTTCATCCTCTGGTGCGGCTGGCATGGGTAGATCTGCGCTCATCCGCTGTGCCAGTTCAAGTGGTTGGCCATCAAAGGCGAAGCGCTGAGTGTAATTTTGACCACCAACAACTCGTAATGGCTGAGCGCTGTTGCGCCCCACTACGCGCATCTGCCAACCTTGATGGCTTAAGATCTGGCTGCCATTGCTGCGCAGCTGGCTTATCTGGTTATGAAAGCGTAAACGACCACTGCTCAGCGGGCGAAAATTTGCTCGAGCTGCAGTTAATGAACCGCCGGCACGACCATCAATCGGTGCTTGATGATCCGGCCAGGGTTCTGAACCATGGGAAGGCTGGGTAAAGACAACCATCTCTACTTCAAACCACGAAGAAGCGAGAGCTGGATGGCTGCATAGCAACAACAGCAGTGCAAAACTCTTTTTAATCAATTTTTTATCCCGTTAAATCGGC
>JAWXTX010000147.1:0-5736 GCA_044433165.1 Ferrimonas sp.
CCTGTTGCCGCAGCACCGGTGGCCACCGCCATGGCACCAGCTGCAGAGGCTGCTGCAGCTCCGGCGGGTCATCCAGTAAAAAGCCCGATGGTGGGCAGTTTTTATCGGGCTGCGACTCCGGGCGCCAAACCGTTTGTGGAAGTGGGCGATAGTGTGAACATTGGCGATACGCTTTGCATCATCGAAGCGATGAAAATGATGAATCAAATTGAAGCCGATAAAGCCGGTGTTATTAAAGCCATCTTGGCCGAAAATGGCGACCCGATTGAATTTGACGAACCACTGTTCATCATCGAATAAGGGGACTGGCATGTTAGATAAAGTCGTCATCGCCAATCGGGGTGAGATAGCCTTACGGATTTTACGTGCCTGTCGGGAGCTGGGCATCAAAACCGTTGCGGTTCATTCCACGGCCGATCGTGATTTAAAACACGTATTACTGGCCGATGAAACCATCTGTATCGGTCGCGCTCCTGCCACTGAAAGTTACTTAAATGTCCCTGCCATTATCGCGGCGGCAGAAGTAACGGATGCGATTGCTATCCACCCAGGTTATGGCTTTTTATCGGAAAATGCGGAATTTGCCGAGCAGGTGGAAAAAAGTGGCTTTATTTTCATTGGCCCCAAAGCGGATACCATCCGCTTAATGGGCGATAAAGTGTCTGCTATTGAAGCCATGAAAAAAGCCGGCGTGCCGTGCGTACCTGGCTCCGATGGCCCACTAGGGGACGACGAGGCCTTTAACCTGCAATGCGCACGTCGCATTGGTTATCCGGTAATCATCAAAGCCGCCGGTGGTGGCGGTGGCCGTGGTATGCGAGTGGTTCGCCAAGAATCTGATCTTTTGCAAGCCATTGATATTACTCGTAGTGAAGCGGGTAGCTTCTTCGGTAATGACGTGGTGTACATGGAGAAGTTTCTCGAAAACCCCCGCCACATCGAGGTGCAAGTTTTGGCCGATGGCCAAGGCAACGCCATCCATTTGGGCGAACGCGACTGTTCGATGCAGCGTCGCCACCAAAAAGTGGTTGAGGAAGCGCCAGCCCCTGGGATCACCGCCGAAATGCGCAAATTTATCGGTGAGCGCTGCTCACGCGCGTGCATTGAGATTGGCTACCGTGGTGCGGGTACGTTCGAGTTCTTATATGAAAACGGCGAATTCTATTTCATTGAAATGAATACACGGATTCAGGTTGAGCATCCGGTAACTGAAATGGTTACTGGCGTCGATTTGATTAAAGAGCAGTTGCGCATTGCTGCTGGTCAGCCGCTGTCTATGACGCAAGCGGACGTGAAAATTCGCGGCCACGCCATTGAGTGCCGGATCAACGCAGAAGATCCCAACACTTTTATGCCGTCACCGGGTAAAATTGATCACTTCCATCCGCCCGGGGGTATGGGGATCCGCTGGGATAGCCACATTTATGCTGGTTACAGCGTACCACCACACTACGATTCCATGATTGGTAAGCTCATTACCTACGGTGAAAACCGCGGCATCGCTATTGCTCGTATGCGCAATGCGCTGCGTGAATTGGTGATTGATGGCATTAAAACCAATACGCCGCTGCAGCAGCGGATCATGGACGATGAGCATTTCCAAAATGGGGGCACCAACATCCACTATTTGGAAAAGAAGCTGGAGCAAGAGGGGTAATGCCGCTTGCTGGCCACGTAACGGTGGCATGCTAAATCACAACGGCGAGCCAACTATGGCTCGCCGTTTGGCTTTTAGGGCGATTACACCGTACGCGTGGCGATGCGCTCTGAATGCAACACCAATTTACGACGCAGGTAGCCAATTTGCATTTGGTGCGGTAGTTGTTTAGGGCATGTGTCCGCACAGCCTAACAGCGTCATGCAGCCAAAGATCCCATCGGCACTGGCCAAGATGTGGTAAAAATCCTCTGGCCCACGGCAATCGCGTTCGTCTAAGGCAAACCGAGCGATTTTATTCAGCCCCACGGCCCCAATAAAGGTGCTGCGCATTTGGGCGCTGGCACAAGCGGCAATGCAGCAACCGCATTCAATGCAACGATCGGCGTCATACACCAGTGCCGCAGCTTGAGGGTCCATCGGTTGTTCCACCTCATCAATGCTACGGGCATGCACCAATGGGTGCAGCCACGCTTCTAAACGCTGACTTAAGCTGCGCATAAAACGGCCAGTATCCACCGCTAAATCGGCGATCAGCTCAAACCCCGGCAGGGGCATTAAGGTAAAGCGCCCACTATCACTGCTGGTGGTTAACGTTTTACACGCCAAGGTAGGCCTACCGTTAATCACCATGGCGCAGCTGCCACACACGCCTGCACGGCAAACAAAATCAAACCGAAGGCTACTGTCTTGCTGCGCTTGCAGTTGTTTTAACGCGCTAAAAATGGTCATCCCCGGTTGTTCAGGCAGCCGATAATGCTGCGTTCGAGCGGGCTTATCGGGCTGACGTGGATCGTAGCGAAAAATGGCAAATTCCAAAGTACGTGCATTCATGCAGGACGCTCCGGTTGTACGGGGGTAAGCGCAACGCGGGCATTGGGCTGACGCAGTGATTCGGGTAATTCCAGCGGCCCCATGCGGGGTTGATGATGGCCATTTTCCGCCTTATCGCGCGCGCTTAACTGGTGCGCCATGTATTGTTGCTGATGGCCACTTTCTGGGTGGGCAATCACCCCTTGGTGATGGCTGTCGGCGGTTGGAGGGTACACCATGGTTCGAGGTAACAGCGGCTCATAGGCCAGTTGCGGCTGCGCATCTTGCCAATAGCCCAAACTGCGTTGCAGCCAATCATGATCATTTCGCTTAGGAAAATCGAGCCGGTAATGGGCGCCCCGCGATTCGGTACGCGCGGCGGCCGCTTGTGTTATCACTAAGGCCAGTTGGATCATTTTGGGCAAACGCAGCGCCAATTCCAGCTCTGGATTGGCGTGTCGCACCCGAAATTGCAGCGCCATTTGTTGGCTGCGCTCCAACAAACACTGCAAAGCGCTACGCGCTTGTGCCAGCCCAGCGCTGGTACGCACAATGCCCACATGTTGGCTCATCAGTTGTTGTAATTGCTGGTACAGTTGCCAAGGGTTGTCCCCTTGAGCGCGCCCCAGTAGCTGCGCAATTTGTTGGGCAACATCCTCGTACGCTGCCTGTGCCAGTGGCTGTACATAGGCCATGTTTAATGCCCCCGTCGCACTGGCCTGCGCAACAGCGTTACCCACTATCATGCCGGCCACAACCGTTTCTGCGAGCGAATTACCTCCTAAGCGATTAAATCCGTGCAGATCCCAACAGGCGGCTTCGCCTACAGCATACAGCCGTTTTAAGCCATAGGCTTGGCCATCCGCGTGAGTACGAACCCCCCCCATGCTGTAATGCTGCGCAGGCCGTACGGGGATCCACTCGCGGCTCGGATCTATCCCCAAATATTGCTGGCAAATGGTGGCCACTTCACTGAGATGGCTGCCAATGTGCTCCGCCCCCACCGCCGTGATGTCTAACCACAGATGCGGGCCATGTGGGCTCGGCACACCAAAGCCAGCGGCCAAATGTTGCTGCATGCAGCGAGCAACCACATCACGGCTGGCCAGCTCTTGCAGTTCGGGTTGGTAATCGAGCATAAAGCGATGGCCATTGACATCGCGCAGCACGCCCCCCTCACCGCGACACGCCTCGGACACCAAAATGGCGCCGGGCACAATTGCGGTTGGGTGAAATTGCACGGCTTCTGGGTTACCCAGCGGCACACGCTCAGTGGCTAACGCCAGCGCTGCCCCCATGCCTTGAGTGATCACGCTATTGCTGCTGTCTTGCCATAACTGGCCATAACCACCAGTGGCCAGCGTTACTGTATTAGCCAGGTAACAACGCAGCTCGCCACTGACTAAACAGCGGGCAATCACTCCATACACTTGCGTTTCATCGTAAATTAAACGCAGTGCTTCTACCCGTTCATGCACCTCAATACCAGCGGCGATGGCTTGGTTATCTAGGGCGTATAACATGGCATGGCCGCTGCCATCGGCACAAAAACAAACCCGCGGCTTGCTGGTGCCGCCAATGGCTCGCCCAGCAATCAGGCCATGGATGTGAGCCGGCTCTTGCACCCGAGTGCGAACGCCGCCCCGCACTACAGTTTTCGGGCCGGCTTTGAGGCGTGTCCATGGCACCCCCCATTGAGCCAGTTGTCGCACCGCTTTGGGTGCCACATGGGTAAACATCCGAGCCACGGTTTGATCGCAGCCCCAATCGCTGCCTTGCACGGTATCCACAAAGTGCTGGTATTCATCGTCACCGCCACTTAATACCCCATGGCCTAAACTGGCTTGCATACCCGCTTGGGCACAAACGGATTGCGAGCGTTTGGGGCTCACTAACGATAACAGCAGCGGCTTTTGCCCCGCCTCGTGGCAGGCCAGTGCGACTCGCAGCCCCGCCAACCCCGCGCCAATCACCAAAGCATCGGCAGTCAATATCTTCATTTATCTGCTCCGTTAACCGAGGGGAAGTAGCGCCGATCCCGCGCCCACATGCCAGCCCAATAACCCCATACCCAGTACCATTAAATAGATGGCAAAGGCACGCATCAGCCGCCGCCCAGCAAAACGAGGTTCGGCAATGGGACACCACTTTAGCCACATACGGGTGATACCGGCGATCCCATGCACCACCAACAGCGGCAACAACGTGGCATACAGCAGCCAGCCTCCCTGCCAAGTAATGCGATAAGCGGTACTCTGTGCATTAATTTCACCCCAATGCCAATACAGCATCCCTCCCCAAAACGGTAACAGGATTAACAACCCCAACCCGCTAAACAGTTGCGCGAGCCAAAGCTGCGTGCCGCCATGGGAAATCCGCTTGAGATAATAAAAAAGGTGCTTGTAGTGCGCCCATTGAGGCGGGATCTTGGCGCCTACGGCTCGCACGTGCAGCAACAGCGCTCCGCCCACACCAATCCAAAAGATGAAAGCCAGTGGGTTGCCCGCTAAGGCATTGGCCATGCGATTAAAGGCCGCTGCACCAAACAAAATGCTCAATTGCAGGTGCAAATAAACCACCCCAATGGCCGTTAAGAAGGCGCCGGTTATGCCTTGAAGCACTTCCATACGAGCCTGAGTTGCCCACTTAGAACGAGCCATCTTTACCACACCCCCTGCCAACAAAACCCCAGTGTACGAAGGGCTTCTCTGACAAAACTTGCGCTTCATCATAGGCTTTCAATCCACCACGGTCGCTCTTGTCAGGCCGTGATAATGGTCACGGTCACTTTGGTGCGCATCGCAATCGCGGTTTCAAAGCAGCTATTTGGCCAATTTGCGATTACAATCCGCCGATTATTATTTTTTTGTCAAAGAAGAGGCTTCGATGGCTTGGATCCAAATTCGGCTCAACGCCACGGCGGCCACCGCCGAAATCATCGGTGATCACCTAGTGGAAACGGGGGCAGTTTCCGTTACGTTTGTGGACGCACAAGATACCCCTGTTTTTGAACCGGCACCGGGAGAAACCCGATTATGGGGCGACACCGATGTGGTTGGTTTATACGATGCCATTACGGAGATGGCACCGGTAATCGAACGCCTAAAGCAAGTGCCAGAATTGGCTTCGCAGATGATTTACAAAGTAGAAGCGCTGGAAGACAAAGATTGGGAACGCGAATGGATGGATCACTTCCACCCCATGAAATTTGGCCATCGTTTATGGATCTGCCCCAGCTGGCGCGAAGCCCCTGAACCCGATGCCGTC
>JAWXTX010000148.1:0-5711 GCA_044433165.1 Ferrimonas sp.
CTACTATGGGTCTTCAACCTAAAGGAGGAGCGATCCCAGCTTTACCACTATCGATTATCGAACCATTTTTAAGCTATCGGCAAGTGTTAACGGAAACTCAGCTCGTGGGGGTTCCTCGCGTGCTTGGTGGCGAGAAGCAAGCCATTGGATTTGTTTCAGGTGATGTGGTGTTTGTGAATGACAGCTTGCCACTGGGCAGCCGCTATGGGATCTACACCCAAGGTAAAGCCTTGTATGACAGCGATGGCAAAACGTTCTTAGGGCTGGAGTTGGAATTGAGTGCAACCGGTCAGATCTCCGAAACCGGCCGGATCTCTCGTTTGTCTTTGTTGAGCAGTAAGCAAGAAGTGAAAGCGGGCCAATTTGTGATGCCGATATCCGACGCCACAATGTTGCCTGCGTATTTTATGCCCCATGCGGCCCCTGCTGGATTGTCTGGTAACATTATTGCTTCTGAAGCGAAAACCACCGAAATAGGCCCCTTGCAAGTCGCAATGGTCAATTTAGGCAAAGATAATGGCGCTGCGCCCGGCCAAGTGTATGCGGTGCACCAACCGAGGAAAGAGATCCTTGAAGACAGCAGCGATGATGTGAAACCGTATCGAGAACTGTTAGGACGAAATGCGTACGATCGCGTTATGGCGCGATTAAGTGATGGCCGTACGGTGATTTTACCCGCGGTTTATGAAGGTGAAATCATGCTTTTTAAAACGTTTGATAAAGTCAGTTTGGGTTTGATTGTTAATGGTCGACGACCGATGCGTGTGGCCGATGAGATCATGGCACCTTCCCCAATGATCTTTGGTTCGGAACGTGACTGAAAGCGATGTTCGTAATTGGCTTGAATTATTGCTCTGGCCGGGTTTAAGTCGGCGTCAGAAGCATCAGTGGCTGCAACGCGAGTCCATCCAAGAGATCTTGTCGCAACTGCAAGCTGGGCATCGGCCCAGTTTGTTGTCACTTGAGCCATGTGGCTCATTACCAGTTGAACAGTGCCGACAACGAGATCAAGCTTTGGCTTGGCTTACTCAAGATCGCACCCGTTGGTTATTGCCATTAACCGATAACGCGTACCCAGATGCGTTGCGCAATATCGATGATCCTCCGCTGGCGCTCTTTGGGCAAGGGCAGTCGCAAGCATTGAGCACCCCTTGTTTGGCGATGGTTGGCTCGCGCAGCGCCAGTGCCAGCGGCCGCACTATCGCCCATTCGTGGGCATCACAGTTAGTGCAAGCTGGCTGGTGTGTGGTATCTGGATTGGCACTTGGCATTGATGGTGCTTGTCATCAAGGCGCTTTAGCAGCCGATGGCCAAACTGTGGCCGTATTGGGCAGTGGCTTAACGCAGTTATACCCTCGTCAACATCAAGCCTTAGCTGAACGCATTGTGGTGCAAGGGGCCTTAGTCAGTGAGTATTTTCCAACACAAAAACCACTGAAACATCACTTTCCTCAACGGAATCGCATTGTCAGTGGTCTAAGCTACGGATTGGTGGTGTTGGAAGCCAGCTTAAAAAGCGGCTCTTTGATCTCAGCGCGCTTAGCCGCCGAACAAGGACGCGAAGTGTTTGCGGTACCCGGCAGTGTATTCGAACGTAATCGTGATGGCTGCCATCGCTTAATTCAGCAAGGAGCGAAATTGGTAATGAGCCCCAATGATATTGTTGAAGAATTAGCGCCTCAATTAACAATTCCAGTCGCTGAGCAGGGAACTGAGTTGCCTGTGCCTCCGTTGTTAGATAGTGTGGGGTTTGAAGTCACGCCCGTTGATGTTGTGGTTCAGCGCAGTGGATTGCCGGTGGAAACCGTCGCCATACAATTAATCGAACTGGAGTTGGACGGTTGGGTTCGTGCTGTACCTCAAGGGTATATCAGGTTAAAGGGAGGCTGAGGTATGTTCGATATTTTAATGTATCTTTTTGAGACATACGTACAGAGTGACGTCGAGTTATTGGTGGATCGTGAAGAGCTCACCGAAGAGTTAAGTCGGGCAGGCTTTCATCGTCAAGAGATCGGCAAAGCGTTAGTTTGGATTGAAAAACTAGCGGAGTTGCAAGGTTCTGGGCAAACCCCTTATCTGGCGACCGTCGGCAATCGCAGTGTGCGGGTGTACCATGCCAAAGAGCAGTTACGATTGGATGTAGAATGCCGAGGTTTTTTGCAGTTTCTTGAAAACGTTCAAGTGTTAACCGCAACCACGCGTGAAATGGTGGTGGATCGTGTGATGGAGCTCGATGGCGAACCCTTATCGCTGGATGATTTAAAGTGGGTTGTTTTAATGGTGCTTTTTAATGTCCCAGGTAACGAGCATGCTTACACACAAATGGAAGATCTTGTCTTTGAACAACCCGATGGGGTTTTACACTGAAAAAATGAGGCGCTCAGGCGCCTTTTTGTTTGCCACAGTTAACGCTGCGCTTGTGCTTAACGATACACTACCGGAAACGACAGCAGTAATGGCGGCGCCATGAGTAAAATTGATCATACCCTGTTTTCGAATCCTGACCATCGAGTTCAGGATGAGCTGGGATCGTGCCCTGAATGCGCGCAAGCATTAGAACTCAAGCATGGGAAACACGGTGCGTTTATCGGTTGCAGTGCTTACCCCTCATGCTACTATCATCGGCCTCTCATTGAAAAAAACGCCATCGACGATGAAATTATGGTGGGTACGCAATGCCCCCAATGCCATGCTGAACTGGCGTTAAAATCGGGTCGTTATGGATTTTATATTGCCTGTCGCCATCACCCCGTGTGTGCTCATGTAGAGCGCCAACACGACGCATCAGAAACGGTGGTTTTACCCGCATGCCCAAGTTGCCAGCAGGGGACATTAACACAGCGAACTAATCGCTTTGGTAAAACATTTTACGCATGCAGCCATTATCCTGGGTGTCGCTATGTGCTCAATGACAAACCGGTTTCACAATCATGCCCTGAATGCCAATGGCCACTTTTAACACTAAAAAAAGCCCGAGGTAAGCAAACACTCTGTTGCCCGCAACGCACCTGTAAATATCAGATGGAACAGATATAATCGCTTCGAAATTCATCAATACCCTACACCAATCTAAAAGGAATGAATTAATGACTACGCCATTTGTTGCCGTCTTAATGGGCTCAGATTCAGATTTACCTATCATGCAATCCACTCTGGCGGTATTAAAGCAGTTAGAGATCCCGTTTGAAGCGAAGGTCACTTCCGCCCATCGCACGCCGGCGGCAACTCACGCGTATGTGACCGACGCTGAGGCTCGTGGTTGTAAAGTCTTTATTTGTGCTGCAGGACTGGCAGCGCATTTGGCGGGCGCCGTTGCAGGGATCACCACGCGTCCAGTAATTGGTGTGCCTATTGATAATGGCCCACTGCAAGGGCACGACGCATTATTATCAACGGTTATGATGCCAGGTGGTGTACCTGTGGCAACCGTCGCCATTGGCTCTGCTGGTGCTAAAAATGCAGGTTATTTAGCGGCGCAAATGTTGGCCGTTGGTGATGATCAACTGGCGGCACGAGTAAAAGCAGAACGCGCCGAAGCGGCTCAAGCCGTTCAGGCAAAAGACGCAGCTTTACAAGCTAAGTTGGCAGGGTAAATAAAGTATGAGCCGTTTTATTACTGTTGCTGATGCCGGTCACTTGCTGATTGACGGTGGTCTGTTGGCTTACCCGACGGAAGCGGTTTTTGGTCTTGGGTGCGATCCCATGAATCAAGCAGCAGTTGAACGGCTTTTACACCTTAAGCAGCGATCGCCCGCTAAAGGCTTGATCTTAGTCGCAGCCAGTTATGGCCAATTACGGGAATTTATAGATGATCAAGCCCTAACCAATGCGCAGCGACAGACGGTATTGTCTTCATGGCCTGGGCCTTATACTTGGATTATGCCAGCCAAACCAACGGTACCTGTTTGGCTTACTGGCCAGTTTGACAGCTTGGCGGTACGGGTTTCCAACCATCCGATTGTGCAAGATTTATGTTGTGCTGCCGGCATGCCACTGGTGTCAACCAGTGCCAACTTAAGCGGTCAACCGGCATTAAATGATGGCCAACAAGTGCAGGCATTGTTGGGCGCGCAATTGGACGGTGTAGTGCTTGGTGATGTTGGTGGCAATCACGCACCTTCTGTTATTCGAGATGCACGCACTGGAGCCGTTTTACGCGGTTAGTCGCTTTTTGTTGAAAAAGAGGGGTTTATGGACGATTCATATCAATCCGTACGAACTTACTTGCAACAGTTACAAGCACAGATCTGCCACAAGCTAGAACAATTGGATGGTCTTGCGCAATTTCAATTAGATGACTGGCAACGAGCCGAAGGTGGCGGCGGTGCTACACGAGTCTTAACTGAAGGGGCCGTTTTCGAGCAAGCTGGGGTCAATTTTTCCGAAGTGTCAGGCGCGCAATTGCCGCCATCGGCAACCGCACATCGCCCCGAGTTAGCCGGATGTCGCTGGCGGGCTCTGGGCGTTTCGCTGGTGGTGCATCCACGTAATCCCTATATCCCAACCAGTCACGCAAATGTACGCTTTTTTATGGCGGAACGAGCTGATGGTCAAAACGTTTGGTGGTTTGGTGGTGGTTTTGATCTTACCCCGTTTTACCCAAACGATGAGGACATCCATCATTGGCATCAAGTTGCTGCGGATCTTTGTGCACCGTTTGGCTCGGATTATTATCCGAAATACAAACAATGGTGCGATGAGTATTTTTATTTAAAACATCGACAAGAAACCCGTGGTGTTGGTGGCTTATTTTTTGATGATTTAAATGAAGAAAGCTTTGAGCATTGTTTTGCATTTATGCGGGCAGTGGGAGATGGCTTTATGGCGGCTTATGGTCCCATTGTCCGCCGTCGTTATACGCAGCCGTATGGGGAACGTCAGCGTCAGTTTCAGCTCTATCGTCGTGGTCGCTACGTGGAATTTAATCTGGTATTCGATCGAGGCACCTTATTTGGTTTACAGTCTGGCGGCCGCACCGAATCAATTTTAATGTCAATGCCACCACTGGTTCGTTGGCAATATCACTATCAGCCGGAACTTGGCAGTGAAGAAGCGCAATTAGCCGCTTATCTTATTCCACAAGACTGGTTATCTAAGAACATCTAATTATCCTAACTAGCTCTTGCCATTGTCGTTTTTGGAGACAAAAAATGGATCGTTATACCGTCTTTGGCAATCCCATTGCCCAAAGCAAGTCACCGTTCATTCATACCTTATTTGCTCAACAGACAGAGCAAGCGTTAACGTACAGTGCTACCTTGGCAGAAGAGAATGATTTTGCCCACGCGGTCCAGCAGTTTCGTCAAGCAGGTGGTTGCGGGGCGAATGTAACCGCTCCTTTTAAGCAGCAAGCTGCTGCATTGTGTGATCAACTATCAGAACGAGCTCAACAAGCTGGTGCAGTCAATACTTTGATTTGGCTAGCTGATGGGCAATTACGAGGTGATAACACCGATGGTGCAGGGCTAGTAGGCGATTTACAGCGCTTAGGTGTTGACTTAGCCGGTAAAAAGATTGTGATCTTGGGGGCCGGAGGAGCCGTGCGAGGGGTACTTGGGCCAATGCTGGCGCAGCAGCCGCAGCACATTCGTTTGATCAATCGGACAGCCAGCACTGCCGTCGAATTAGCGCAGATGTTCACCCATCTTGGCTCCATTGATGGTGGGGGGCTTACCACCCTGGATGGTGAGATTGATATTATCATTAATGGC
>JAWXTX010000149.1:0-5679 GCA_044433165.1 Ferrimonas sp.
GAATGTTTTTTGACCACTTTTGACGTCTGATTGACCCACAGATCAGTCTGTGATCTTATGCTCTCTTTTTCGGGAGCATCAGCATGGTCATCGACGGTATCAAAGCACACTTCAGCATCATTCAAGACAGTCGGCAGAGCGCCAAATTACCCATTGTTCGATATCCTGTTTGGTGCCCTTTGTGCTGTCATTGCTGGTGCCCGAGGCTGGACGGACATTCGTGAGTATGTTCTGGGTCACCATGACTGGTTTCTTCGTCATCAATTATTCGAAAAGGGTGTCCCAGTTGATGACACCTTCGCTCGCCTGATCTCGACCATTGAACCACAAGCCTTTCGGCAATATTTTCTTGATTGGATGCGGGCAGTGCATCACCTGACTCAGGGAGAGATCGTTGCCATCGATGGCAAAACCCTGCGAGGTTCCTACAACCGTGAAGATCGCTACAGCACTATTCACATGATCAGCGCCTATGCTTCGGCCAATCAGATGGTGCTGGGGCAACTGAAAACCTCTGATAAAAGCAACGAGATCACAGCCATTCCTGAGCTGATCAAGATGTTGGATCTACGGGGCGCACTGGTCACCATTGATGCGATGGCTTGCCAGACTAAAATTGCCAAAACCATCGTTGAGCAAGGTGGTGACTACTTGTTGGCAGTCAAAGGCAATCAAGATCGTCTGTCTAAAGCAGTACGAGCCGCCTTTGCCTCACACCGTCAAGCCACGGTAGATAAGGCACAATGGCAGACCGAACAACATCATGGTCGGGTAGAGTCTCGTAAGTGCCACGTCCTCAGCGCTGAGCAGCTGGAAGGTAATTTTTCTCGTTGGAGCGGGCTCACCAGCATCGTCATGGTGGAAAATTTCCGAGCCGAAAAAGGCAAAGAGCCCTCGCTGGAGTATCGGTATTTCATTAGTTCCAAAGCGCTTACCGCCAATGAAGCGAGCCTAGCCATACGGGCGCACTGGGGGATCGAAGCGATGCATTGGATCCTTGATGTGACCTTTGGGGAAGATGCCTGCCAGATTTATCGGGACAATGCGGCAGAAAACATTGCCTGTCTCCGCCACATGGCGCTGAACATGCTACGTGCTGAATCCACCAAGATAAGCATGCCGATGAAGCAGAAGCGCTGCATGATGAATACGAGGTTTCTGGAGGATGTCCTTTTCGCTGGATTTACATCGATGGCGAATTAATGCACATTCATGCGGACGCCCTGGGAATTCAGGCTTTATCTATTCTATTAGAGGAATCTGGGTAATACGAAATCCACGAACGCCACCACCATAAATACAAAAGTGGTTCAAAGCCCTCCGCGATAAAAAACATCGTACTTTATGCAAAGTAAATATAAACCATGAAATATGTGATGCACATATCAATATTAAGTAAGCTCTTAACTTTTCCCATATTATAAATCACCTTGATATTGTATTTTATAATCTTATTTAAGAATGCTCTTTATTTCCATTCAATAATATAATTAAAAGGAATATTAATGCGTTTTACTGAAAGTGGCCCTTCAATTCCTGACAGCCTTTTAATTGCAAGAGATCAAGGTCGTGTCATTTTTTTCTGTGGAGCCGGTGTATCGATAGCAAAAGCTGGTTTGAGTGACTTTTGGAAGCTGGCCAAAAATGTAATAAATGAACTTGGTCTTCAACCAAATAGTAATGTCCAAAAACTCATCAATGCAGCAAATAAAATAGAAGAAGAAACGGAGATAAGCAATGTTATCTCGGCAGACAAAATATTCGGATTATTAGAACGAGAATTTTCAACTAGCGATATATATAAAGCAGTGGCAACGGCATTAACTCCAAAGCCGGATGTCGACAAAACTGCTCACCAGACAATGCTGAAACTGGCCACCACAACTGATGGTGTCGTTCGCTTAGTTACAACAAATTTCGATCGTTTGTTTGACATGTGCGATCCTCAATTACCAACATTTACGCCTCCTCAATTACCTGATCTTTCTAATTCAAATTCGTTAAATGGTGTAGTTTACCTTCATGGGAAAGTGAACGAAGATAATACGGGAGCTGAAAATAGTGGTTTCGTTCTTTCCAGTTCAGAGTTTGGTGCAGCCTACCTTGCCAATGGCTGGGCAACGTCTTTTGTTAAGGCTATTTTAGAAAAATACATTGTGGTATTTGTAGGTTATTCCGCCGACGACCCTCCAATTCAATATCTTCTAGAGGCTTTAAGCAAAAATTCAAACACATTAAATGACATTTATGCTTTTCAGATTGGAAGCCAAAGTAAAGCTTCTGAATTATGGTCACATAAAAATGTCAAAGCAATTCCATTTGATGGATATGAGCAATTGTGGAACACATTGGAAAAGTGGTCAATAAGAGCAGAAAACCCCGATTGCTGGTATCAAAGGGTCATCGAGACAGCGAAGTTGGGGCCTCAGCAATTGGAATCATTTCAGCGCGGTCAAGTTGCACATATAATTTCTTATATGGAAGACATAGATGGCATAAATGAATTAATCAGCAATGACCCCCCTCTCCCTGCGTCGTGGCTTAACGTCTTTGATTCCAAGTTGCGATGCAAAGAAATAGAACTGCTTAACTTAGACTCTGAACCGTTGAATGACACTCATACTAAACAGGGAGTATCAGATAATTCATGGGATGCTTTTGCCATAAGTAAATATGATTTAAAACAAACTAAAGAAATAAATTTAAATGATTTCTTTGGGGTTTCAAAATATTCAAAATTACCGCCAAGATTAATGAAGCTCGCTGATTGGTTAAGTAAAGTAGCAAAGCAACCAGAGGCAATTTTATGGGCTATCCAGCAGCCAAACCTGCACCCTGAAATAAAGAAACGCATAAAATCTCAACTAATCAATGACAAAGATGTGAATTCTGTTATATATGATAATTGGACATGTTTACTAGATTTTTTTGACAACTATGAAAAACATAATAATAACTGCTATAACTTTGAAAGCGAAGTGAAAGCAGAAGTAAAGAAGACTGGATGGACAAATAGAATTATTAGAGAATTCTTTAAATATTCACAACCTTACATTCGTATATATCAGCCAATAACAACTGGCACTCATTTAAAAGAAAGTGAACTAAGTTTAGAACAATTAATCCATCGTGATGTTATCTACCCGAAACCACCACTAAATTTAAAAGTACCTGTAAATTTCCTTTATCAAGTAACTCGTGCTATTCGCTGTAGCCTAGAAACTGCCGCGGAATTGCATCAAGAAATTAAAATGGATTGCTTTACGATGTGCTACTCCATTACTCCGGAAGATGGTAATAACAATAGCAAAAAAGATGGTCTATTAGCATGGGTATTACTCTACATAACATACTTAGAAGAATTGGCAATACATTCCATCACTTTGGCACAAAAAGAAATATTACTATGGCCTAGTGACGATAACATCGTGTTCGCAAAGCTAAGAACATGGGCATTGGGAAAAAACAATCTCGTACCAAACAATAAATTCAACTTAGTCTGTTCCATGATTCCAAACAAGGCATTCTGGGGAAAACACAACCAACGAGATTTACTTCTTTCAATTAAAGAGAGGTGGAACAGTTTAAACAAAAAAAACAGACTGCATATTGAAAAACGGATATTATTAGGCCCTCCAAAGGAGAATGGCGAACGGGAAGAAGACTATAAGCAAAGAAAGGCTCATTTAATTCTTGTGAGGCTGTTATGGTTAATCAAACATAACTGTGTGCTTAGATCCGACTCATCAGAACTAAGAAATAAATATGACCTAGATGCACCAACGTTAAAAGATGAAGATATTGATAGTGCTGTGAAATCTTACGCTCTACGTATAGGAATAATTGAAGAAAATAGAGATTATTCATGCTTAATGGGCATAGCGACAGCGGAAATTATTCCAACGGCTCAAGAAATCTTAAATAAACAATATAGCTTTTTTACTAAGCATAACCCATTCTTAGGATTATCTATTAACAAACCGATTCGGGCACTATCGGCATTGAGATTCAATCTCAATGATAATGAAATGCCAGCATGGGCTTGGGATACGTTTTTAAATGTTAACAATCCTCGTGGTGAATTTTTAAATGCTAGCAATCCGCGAGAAGATAAGCCAAAGTTAATGGCAATAATAATGAAAACATTATGCCAACTGTCTTCTAAACAGCTTGCTAAGATAATTGAACCTACTTGCGACTGGTTGAGAATATCAAGCAAGACTTTATCAAATGAATACTACGAAATGTTTTTTAAATTAATTAAAAAGGCCATAGATAATATTCACCAGCATCCATCAAACAACGTTGACTCGGACGACATTGGATCATGCCACTCACCTATTTTCAACTTATTTCATGCCATATTGCCCGAGCAAAATGGACAAGAACACAATAAGTTTTCCAACGAGCGTTCACAATTACAACTACAATTAATTGAAGAATTACTCAAACTACAAAACAACTCGCGTCAACAGGTCCTATTTAACTTTTCAGATAATATAAACCATTTATTTAACACCAATGCAAAATGGACAGAAGAGCACTTATTATTGATTCTAAAAAAACCAGAAGATTCTGAAGCGTTTTTCGCCGGCTTACTAGGTCAATACATAACAAATTTTGAGCTTTTTTCAATTATTCGCAAAAGCCTATTAAATTTAATAGAATCAAATCATTTTAAGCGTAACGAAGACCTAAAGAAGGTTGCCGATCTCATTTTTTATTCTTGGCAAAAAAACAATGATGAAAAGTCAGAATGTTGGATATCAAATCAAGAATTACAAAAACTCCTTATTGAAACAAATGATATATTTCGGCTCCGTATTCTATTTAACGCACAGAGTCAACAGGAATGGCTACCAGATTTCAAAAAACTGCTCATTGATGTCTGGCCGAAAATACTTAAAGCAAGATCATCTGACGTTTCTTTTGAATTGTTTAAATTTGCGCTCCGTTCAGAGTCTGATTTTGCTGAGATTGTAAATACAATTCAGCCTCTATTAACGAAATTCGACAAAAAATACAACTCATGTATTTACAAAAAGCACTTTGCCAACACATATCCTACAGAATTTATATCTATTCTAAATGCTGTATTACCAGAAGATACCGCTAATTGGCCAAATGGCGCTGGTGAGTGCATCAATGAATTAGGCAAAACGGCTGATCTGCTAAGAAAAAACTCAGATCTTAGTGCACTTCATAAAACGTGGGATTCAAAAAATTTATAGCGATTATATATTCTAAGAATCATTGTACTTAAAAGACAGGTTAAACGGCAGCTCTACGCTGCCGTTTTTATTGCCATCGCTTCCATACAAAGCACCACTGCAAACTGAACCACACCCACTACGGCCCCCTAAGCGCAGAGCTCATTGCTGCGGACAATCCATGTAAACGCCTGAAATTGATGGTTTATTATTCAGTTATGCTTATCTCGTTATCGCAATAGGCGAACTTATCACTCGCATCTAATATAATCGGGATCACTATTATTTAGCTCTTCACAATTTCTTTCTTTTAGGTAGATCCATGAAAAAAATTATTCCAATGATTGCCCTACTTGTCTCTGGCTGCGGTCACGATCATGACCATCATAACCACGATCACGGCCACGACGATCACAACCATGCCCATCAAAACAGCAGCAGCCACCATGACCATGACCATGACAATCAG
>JAWXTX010000150.1:0-5628 GCA_044433165.1 Ferrimonas sp.
ATGTATACAACCTACTCTTGCAGGTGAGGGATCACGGTACGTTAACCGATAATAATGGCCGTAAAGCCGATTTTCGTAACGTAACATTAGTGATGACAACTAATGCCGGTGTACAAGAGACCGTACGGCAATCAATCGGCTTTAAGCAGCAAGATGGCAGCTTTGATGCGATGTCTGAAATCAATAAAGTGTTCTCGCCTGAGTTCCGTAATCGTCTAGATAGCATTATCTGGTTCAATCATTTAGATATGCAAGTGATTGCGAAAGTGGTTGATAAGTTCTTAGTGGAACTGCAAGCACAGCTTGATACACGTGGTGTGCAGATGGATGTCTCTGCCGAGGCCAGAGTCTGGCTGGCTGAAAAGGGGTATGACCGTCATATGGGCGCGCGTCCAATGGCACGAGTGGTGCAGGAAGAGATTAAAAAGCCAATGGCGAACGAGATTTTATTTGGAGTCTTACAAAAAGGTGGGATGGTGCAGATCGATGTCGTTGATGGCCAATTGCAGTTTGATTATGGAAAAGAGAAAACAGCCGTAAGTGCTGAATAGTAAAACTAAGCACACATTGATTGTGTGCTTATATCTTTCGCTATAGGCCGTCTTTAGTGGGCTCTATAGCAGAACAAAAAAGCCCAGCATAACGCTGGGCTTTTTTGTGGGATGACCGTATTAACGAGCACGGAATACGATGCGACCTTTGGTCAGATCGTATGGGGTTAGTGCCACTGTTACCTGATCACCAGTTAAGATGCGGATATAGTGCTTACGCATCTTGCCAGAGATGTGGGCGGTAACCACGTGTCCATTCTCCAGTTCCACTCGGAACATCGTATTAGGCAGAGTCTCAAGGACTGTGCCCTGCATCTCGATACTGTCTTCTTTTGCCATCGAGGAATTCATCCCGTAATTATCTATGAAAAATCGGCCGTATCATGCCGTAATTGCTTAGCTAAGTAAAGGTATTACCGTCTACACGCTGCCATTGAGAATGACGGTAGATCTCTAATGGGTGAAACTGTTTTTTATAAGCCATTTTATGGCATTTAGCGATGTAGTAACCCAAATAGAGAAACTGGCGTTGTGAGTGTTTGGCTAATTCGATTTGAGCAATAATTGCCTGTTTTCCTAAAGAGCGCTGTGGAAATTCTGGCGCAAAAAAAGTATAGGTGGCCGAAAGACTGTGTGGTAACAAGTCAGTAACAGCAACCGCCACTAGTTTATCGCTAAGCCACCCTTCTAAAAATAGAATTGGCCAATGGCGGCTTAGTAAAAACTGTTCGAATTGATGATCGCTAGGAGGGAACATAGGCCCATCTGGATGGCGTGCTTGGATGTAACGATGGTAAAGCGTGCGGTAAATAGGCTTATCTTCTTCGCTAATTATCCATTTTATATCTTTGTTTTTATTAATTATTCTTCTTTGTGAACGGCTGGGCGTAAAGTCGGTTACGGGGATCCGCACTGCTTGGCAAGCTTGGCATTTATGGCAATGAGGTCGGTAGACTTGATCGCCAGAACGTCGAAAACCGAGCATCAATAGGCTTTCTAAGGGTAAATCTTCACGGGGCTCTGTGCATAACAGCAGAGTTGATTGGTGGCTTGTAAGATAACTGCATGGAAAGGTTTGGCTGATGGCGAGTTGAATGTGTTGTGACTCAGTCATGAAGTGCTCTTCGTGGTTGGGCCCAATGTTGCCAAGCAACAGCTCGTTGATGTAGCTGCTTTAGTGTAAATAAAAATTGAGCACGTGGGATCACGCTTGCCCCCAGAGAACTCAGATGTGGGTTGAGGATTTGTGCGTCGATTAGTTCAACGTGCAACTGTTGGCAGTGCTTCGCGAGTAAATAAAGCGCCAGTTTTGAGGCGCCTGACTGACGATAAAACATCGATTCACCGCAGAAAACCCCGCCAATTCCAAGGCCATATAGGCCGCCGACTAATTGATCTTTATGCCAAATCTCGATTGAGTGAGCCAATTTTTGGCGATGTAATTGTTGATAAGCTTGGATCATCGGCTCACTGATCCAAGTTCCATCGATACCGTCTCTAGGAGCAGCGCAGGCGCGGATCACATCATTAAAATTTTGATTAATACTGTACTCATACCCTAACTTTTGAGATTGGCGACGGGTACTTCGGGAGAGCTTAATGTCTGAGGGCTTAAAAATGGCCCGCTGACTTGGGCACCACCATAAAATAGGCTCTCCTTCATTAAACCAAGGAAAGATCCCTTGGTGGTAAGCATCGAACAGGCGCTCTGGTGCGAGATCACCCCCTACAGCGAGTAAACCATCGGGTTGATTTAACGCATAATGGGTGGGTGGAAACCCAAGCTCATGATGGTCTAAATATTGAATTGGGTTAAGCATGGATGAACGCTAATGATGCTGATATCAGTATTGATAGAGGAAATGGTATGACAGTTTGTAAAGCCTCGATAGTACTAATTATGCTGTTTTTTATGGCCTATGCGACTGGGTATGAGCGTAATCAAGCGGTGGCTATTCAAAAGGTAGAGTATGGGCAGGTTTTAGCTGTTCACTATCGCATGGCTCAGCGGCAACATTACGATCAATACTCAAACCTCAAAGTGCTTGGGGGAGCAGTGCTAGGAGGCATTATCGGGAGCCAATTTGGACGGGGATTAGGCCGAGATCTCTCGACCGCCGCCGGCGCGTTGGCGGGTTCCTCTATTGTTGGTTCACAGAACCCGCCAAGTTATTTATCACAAGAACAACAAGTTGAACTGACCATTCAGGTTGAGAATCATGGCCCACGGTTATTGGTGAATCAACGCTATGACCCAAATATGCCATTTAACATTGGCGATTTAGTGCGGTGGGTGTTTTTAACCAATGGCACAGTGCGGGTCGATTTAGCGCGTTAACGAGTCTGGCGAAATCTCCGTTAATTGACCGTTGTCCATCAGCATAACGCGATCCATATAACTGAGTGCTGCTAGTTTATGGGTCACGTATAGCACCGTGCGTTCCGGTTGTTGGGCCAGTAGTTGTTCAATAATGGCCAGTTCAGTTGCGTCATCCAAGCCTTCTGTCGGTTCATCTAACAATAAAATGGGGGCAGGGTGCAGCAATGCTCGTGCAATGCCAATGCGCCGTCGCTCTCCGCCACTGAGTTGTCGTCCACCATCGCCTAACCATTGGCTTAACCCACTGCCTTGCAGTAGCTTATCGAGCTTAACTTGTTTGAGTGCGTATTCAAGTTGCTCTGTTGAGGCATTCGGTGCCGCTAAGCGCAGGTTATTGGCTAGGCTATCATTAAAAATATGAACCCGTTGGCTAACGACACACAGGGTGTTAGATAGCCCTTCTTGGCTTAATTCATTAAGGGCGGTGTCATTAATGGTGATCCGCCCTGACGTCGGATCTAATTCGCGGGTTAGCAGCTGTAATAACGTTGATTTACCACAGCCAGTTGGGCCGACAATGGCCGTTTTAGAACCGGCTTCAAGGTGAAGCGATAATTGGCTTAAAATGGGCCGATGCAATTGGCCAATAGGCTCGTAGGCAAAACTCACTTGATGCAACCTTAAAGCAGCTTGTTGAAAGCCGGCGTGCTGGCCAAACGTTAGGGACGATTCTTGGGTTAAAATTTCATTTAATCTATCAGCTGCAGTTTGGGTATGGCTTAAATGCTGAAACGCACCAGCAACAGGTGCTAGAGCTTCAAAGCTCGCGATGGTGGCAAATACCACTAACGCTAATATTGGCCCCAGTTGCGCTTGAGCGGTAAGTACCTGAGCCGTTAAAACCAAGATCCCTACCATTACCCAGCCATTAAATAAAATAACGAGGCCTTGGGCTGCGCCGCTGTAATGGCTCATTTTCTCCTGCTGGAGCAGCAATTGTTGCTCACTTTGCTGCAAACGATGCTGCTGGGTTTCTACTGCACCAAAAACACGTAATTCATTATGTCCTTGTAAATAATCCAGCAATTGCTGGCGTAAATGCATTTGGTGGTGACCGAGTTTCTGGCCGGGGATCTTGCCTAATCGGTAAAACACCAGTGGTAAAATAATCAATAAAGCCAATAACAGAAAGAAGAGGGCAATACCGGCACGTGGTACAAACCAACCAACTAACAAGGCCACACTGCTGATGGCTAAAAAGCCGGCGACAAAGGGTGTAATTAAGCGCAGATAGACGTGATCCATTGCATCGATATCTGCCACCATACGGTTGAGCAGATCGGCTTGCCGAACCTTGGGCAATTGTTGAGTGCGTAATTGGCCTAACCGCCGGAAAAACCAACTGCGTAGCGTTGCAAGTAAACGAAAGGTCGCGTCATGGGTGATGACGCGCTCTGTCCAGCGAAATGCCGTACGAGCAACGGAAAAACCACGTACGGCGCCGGCAGGCATCAGATAGTTAAATTCGACACTGCGCGTGATCACTAAGCCTGCAACGGCAGTCGCACTAATGAACCAACCTGAGAGCGATAATAAACCAATAGAGGCAAGTAAGGTGAGCAGTGCCAAAGCCATGCCTAAGACTAGTCGGCGCCACTGTTGTTGGTATAGGCGTAAAAAAGGAATAAGGAGCGCATATTAAACTTCCTGCAAAGTATGCAGTGATAACTGTTGTTGGGCTTCTGCCAACTGCGTGGCACGATGGCTAACGAGGATACAGGTGCGGCCTTGAATAAACTGGCTTAATGCCTGCTGTACTAATTGTTCACTGTTACGATCCAAGCTTGCGGTTGGCTCGTCCAGCAATAGGAGTGGCGCAGGCTTTAGTAACGCTCGGGCAAGGGCAATTCGTTGCGCTTGTCCGACGGATAAACCGGCGCCTTGATCATTGAGAGGATAGTTTAGTTGTGCCGGCAGCTTCTCAACGAACTCCTTAGCATAGGCTTGTTCCAGCGCTTGCCATAGCTGCGCATCGCTGGCTTCTGGTGCGGCTAGACGTAAATTTGCGGCAATGGTATCGGCAAAAAGCATCGGATTTTGCCCAAGCCAAGTAATTTGTTTAAGAAGCTCTTGGGGAGCAATGGTGCGCAGTTCCTGACCATTTAATGTGACTGAACCTTGGTAGGGGAGCGCGCCCATTAATACCTGTAAAATAGAGGTTTTTCCCGAGCCTGTTACACCGCTAATGGCTAAGCTCTGATCCGCCTCTAAGGTAAATGAAACCGCTTCAGTTAATGGCTCTCCCTGTGTCGTTGTGGCAATCAGTTGCTTAGCAACGAGCGTAACTGCGCCATGTTGGGCGATATCAGTCGTTGCAGCGAATTGAGCGGTTGGCGTGGGCGTTTGTAAAAACTGTTGAAGTGCGTCGGCGGCACCAATGGCCTCGGCTTTGGCGTGATAGTAAGTGCCTAAGTCTCGAAACGGCTGAAAAAACTCTGGCGCTAAAAAGAGCACTAATAGCCCACTAAAGAGGCTTACGCCATAGCCATAATGACCAAAATTTAACTCTCCGAGATAACTAAAGCCAAAGTAAACTGCGATGATAGCAATGGAGACGGAAGCGAAAAATTCCAGTACCGCCGAGGATAAAAAGGCCATTTTTAATACCGCCATGGTGCGTTGGCGAAATAAATCACTGGCGCGATCCATTTGCTCAGCTTCGGCTTCAAGACGGTTAAATTGACGAATGGTGGCAAG
>JAWXTX010000151.1:0-5558 GCA_044433165.1 Ferrimonas sp.
AGACCAACATGATTTAGATAGTGCCTTTAAAGCTGGCCAGCTTGATAAAGATTGTGTGGTCGTTGTGCGCTACCAAGGGCCGCAAGCCAATGGCATGCCGGAACTGCATAAGCTCACGCCGCCGCTTGCCGTATTACAAGATCGCGGTTTTAAAGTGGCGCTTGTTACCGATGGCCGCATGTCTGGTGCTTCGGGGAAAGTGCCTGCCGCTATCCATTTGAGCCCTGAAGCCTTAAATGGTGGGTTATTGGCGAAAGTGGAAGAGGGGGACGTCGTTCGTGTGAATGCGTTAACTGGCGAGATTAGCCTCTTAGTTACCGATGAGGTTTTGGCTACTCGCATACCTAAAGCTCCTGATCTGAGCGGTAACGATTGGGGGACTGGGCGAGATCTATTTGTGCGTTTTCGCAATCTATTGGCCAGCCCAGGGATTGGCGCCTCAGGGCTGTTGAAGTAACGTGGTATTGATGCCATCGCGGAAAAATAAAAACGGTCGGTAGCCGTTTAAGATGCAGTGTTAATTAAGGTTTAGCCGGTTTGTAGAATCGCATCAAAAGAAAAGCGCTTTGTTTTAACCGACAAGGCGCTTTTATGTTGCTTTTTACTCTATGGCTGGCAATAAAGCCTATTTATTGGCGCTATAGCTAATGATTTTTGCAACAGTTCGATTTTAAATAAAAATTTAAAAGTAATTAAATTACATAGTAATTTTAAAATTAACTTTTTTAGTTTTTCTTGAAAGAATATTTCATTGGAAAATTTCTGCCTCTATTTTAGTATCTGTTTTGGAAGTGGTTGAAAATAAATCAATAATTCGATTGTCTCCTTGCTTTAGCAACTGAATGACAGCGCCATACTTTATGGCCAATTTGGATGCGTTGCGGTTTTATAGTGGCTTGTTCGCAGCAACTCGGAGAACGAGTGCGCTTGCTGGCGGTAAATTGCTCAATCATTCACTATGCTTGATGGGCATAATACCTGATTTGGCGAGATGGCATTGGCCATTGAAAAATTTCCACTTTTTGTCTTTCTTTCGCATTTAATTCGTAATTTTGTAACAGATCTGGTGTTTTGAGCTGAAGCGAGTTTCATGTTTATCATGCAAGGATAAAACCGATTCTCGGCAAGTAACAAAATAGGAAAGTTCTGGATTACGAGTAGGGTATTTCTGTTTTGCTGATGAACAATCGAAGGATGGAGTGATATGACAGCGGACAAGTATTTAAAAAGTTGGCAAGAACGGTTTGAGCTTGCTGAAGCGATGCTGCCGATGATCGGCAAGTTGTATCGCAATCAAGGAGTGGAGGTCATGATGTATGGTCGCCCATTATTGAATGCTTCGACCATTGATATTACCAAAGCCCACAGATTAGTAAAAAAATACGAAGGCCATAAATTGCGTTTACGAGAAAGCTTCCCATTTTTAGAAGCACTAACTCGTTTAAACGTGAAGCACGCCAAAGTGGATATTGGTAAACTGGCCATCAATTATTGGCGTAATCATCAAGATGGCGCTGAGATAGAGTCTTACATGCAGCAGCAACTTGGGGTTGCGGTAGGCAAGGAAATGGCACAACGCGACGTGGTGCTGTACGGATTTGGCCGTATTGGACGCTTGTTAGCTCGCTTACTCATTGAGCGGACCGGGGTATCCAATACCATGCGATTACGGGCAATTGTTGTTCGTGGTGACGGTGCCGATGATTTGGCCAAACGCGCCAGTTTATTGCGCCGAGATTCCATTCATGGTCCCTTTAATGGTTCTATAGAAGTGGATGTAGAAAATAATGCCTTAATTGCGAATGGCACCTACATCCAAGTTATTTACGCCAACTCTCCCGCTGAAGTCGATTATACGAAATATGGCATTCAAGATGCTTTAGTAGTTGATAATACTGGTATTTGTAGTGATGACGCGGGGCTTGCTCAGCACCTTAAAGCACCAGGTGCGAATAAAGTATTGTTGACGGCTCCAGCCAAAGGCGAGATTAAAAATATTGTCTATGGCGTTAATGATGCCGATATCGGCAACGAAGACATTATTGTTTCGGCGGCATCTTGTACAACCAATGCCATCACCCCCGTATTGAAAGCCGTGTATGACCATTTTGGAATTTTAAGTGGCCACGTAGAAACGGTGCATTCTTACACGAACGATCAAAACCTGATCGACAACTACCATAAAGCAGAGCGGCGGGGGCGCAGTGCTCCATTAAATATGGTGTTAACCTCTACAGGGGCTGCTAAGGCAGTTGCTAAGGCTTTTCCTGAGTTGGCAGGGAAACTGACCGGCAATGCCATTCGTGTGCCTACCCCGAATGTTTCGATGGCCATTTTGAATTTAAATCTGGGGCAAGCAACAACACGTGATGCCATGAATGAGTATTTACGGCAAACCGCGCTCTTTTCTAAGCTGCAGCAGCAGATTGATTATACTGGCTCAACAGAGGTGGTCTCGAGCGATCTCGTCGGTAGCCGATTTGCAGCAATAGTGGATTCTCAAGCCACCATTGTTGAACAAGATCGTGCTGTGCTTTATGTATGGTATGACAATGAGTTTGGTTACAGCTGCCAAGTGATTCAGGTTATGCAAAAAATGTTAGGCGTAAGCAGTATTAGCCTGCCATAAGTAGCTGTTGATGTTGATATAAAACAGCCGTTAGGCTGTTTTTTTTGTGATGTGCTATCAGCCACCGTATAGTCGATAAGGCATGAACATTTGAGGCGATGGCCTAGTGGGAGGAAGAAAATGGCATTGATTCATTGCGGTATCTGCGAAAAAAGGATCTCTAATCGAGCTGATGCGTGTCCACATTGTGGTTTTTCAACTTCGACGGATCCAGATAAGCAAGCGCAAGCCGCACGGGTTCGAGCCATTCACCGCTCTCAGCAGCTGGTTAACCACAGTTTTATGGCATTACTTTTGTTTGTTGCCGGCTTCGGGCTTTGGTGGTGGGGCGGCGAAGCCCAGAACGAATGGCGAAGAGTGGCTGGTGTCAGTAGCATGGCACTGGGTTTTACCTTTTATTTAATTACGCGCATTCGCATTGTGTTTAATAAAAGGAGAGCGTAATGGATTGGCAGCAGATGATAGATGCCTTAACGCCTGAGCTGCTCGAGCGCTTACGCCTAGGTGTAGAAACCGGTCGTTGGCCAGATGGTACGCGTTTAACAGACAAGCAGCGCGAGAGTGCGATGCAGGCCATTATGTATTGGGAAGCGACCCATCAAGACAATCAAGGGCATCTCACCATTAACCGGCACGGCCAAATTAACCAGTTATCTAAAAAAGAGCAGCAGCGCCAATTTCGTCACGACGATCCGGACCAAATCGAATTTAACGAGCAATAGCGGGGTGGGTTGCTGACAGGAGAGCGCTGTAAACAAAGCCCTACGTTTGCACAATCCATGTCCTTACTTATTTATGGCTGCCTGATGCAGGCAGCCCCTATTCTTAGCTCATACCTTTCCTATAGCAACACATTAGCCTTTAACACGCTATGCTTGCAGATATTCGGATGTAATTTGGCCAACATTTTGCCGATGAAGCCTGATCTGGAGGCGAACCATGAAATATTTTATGTTACTGGCTTTTTTTTGTTGCTCTACGGCTCTCGCCCAAGACAGCCAAACGACAATTGGAGAATTTCGGGGGATCCCAACGGCGGAACCTTTTTTTGTTGATGCGTATGGTTATGCCGTGTTTCCACGCATTGCTGAAGGAGGGATTGGGCTTGGCGGAGCTTATGGTAAGGGCGAGGTATATAAACAAGGGGTGATAACGGGCTCAACCAGTGTTAAACAGATAAGCTTAGGGCTGCAACTGGGTGGACAGGTTTATAGCATGATCATCTTTTTTGAAAACGCAGATGCTTACAACCAATTTACAGACGGTAATTTTGAGTTTGGTGCCCAAGCCACCGCCATTGCGTTGACTGCAAGCGCTTCGGCATCGGCAGGCACCAAGGGCATCAGCGCAGAGGCGGGTGCCAAACAAACAATGCGGGGCTATACCGATGGCATGGCAGTATTTACGCTTGCGCAAGGTGGGTTAATGTATCAAGCCGCTATTGCAGGACAAACGTTTTCGTTTAATCCCAACTAAGGCCAGTCCTTTAATCGAAGCAACGGCGTTATTCATATTGCAAGAAGTGCTTCATTCTTATTTCTTGGGTTGGTGATTTACATTATAAGAGCCTGAACGATGAGTGAGTCCTTAAGCCATACACTGGCGGTGTTCTTTGCCTTTTTTGCGATGATGAATCCATTGGCCAGCACCATGGTTTTTGTCGGGCTTACGCGCAGTTATGATCTCTCACAGAAGCGCGCCATTGCTTGTAAATCCATGATTGTTACTTTTATTATCATCGCGATATTTTCCCTATTGGGAAAAGTGATATTTCACTTTTTTGGTATCACTTTGCCAGCCTTGCGGATTGCTGGTGGTGTGATTGTCGCGATTGTTGGTTACGACATGCTAAAGGGCAACCAGTCGGATCTGCATCACAGTGATGCAGAAGATGCCCGCAGTGTGGCTATTTCCCCGTTAGCGGTACCGATGATGGCAGGGCCAGGCACCATCGCTACGGCCATGTCTTATTCTGCCAATGAAGGTTTTTTTGAACCAATTACCACGGTTGTGGCTTTTGGTGTTTTGTGCGTGATTACCTATGGTTGTTTTCGTTTTGCTCAACCATTGATCCATTTTTTAGGTAACAGTTTAATTGAGGTTATTACCCGCTTAATGGGGCTGATACTTGCGGTTATTGGGGTGCAGATGCTGCTACTCGGGATTGACGGTGCGGTAAAAAGCTATAGCTATTTTACATAGATTGATAACCGGTTCTTAAAGCGATTAATGGTGTTTGGCGGGCAATATTGCGCTCTGCGAAGCACTGAAATTGTGGATTTCAATTCAAAATAATGGCTCTTATTTTTTGATTTTTTCTTTCTTAACAACATCAAAGACTCACTAAAATGCCATTTCATTACTAGGCTTATAGCGACTTCAATCGCCATAAGGATGTGACGGATGCAGCAGCAAGTGATCGTGACCGCAGTCAAGGGCCAAGCCTATTATCGTGAGCAACTTACCGGTGAGATCCATTCAGTTAAAGTGGGCATGTTATTGGCTGAAGGCGATCTGGTGCTTACCGCTGGGGATGGCCAACTAACATTACGACAATCGGATCGCATCGAATTAGACGTTGTACCTAATCAGCAGTTGTTGATTAACCAAACGCCAATAGATACACAGACGCCTGAGCCGCTTGCCATCGAAGCGATTGAGCAGGCTTTATTAGAAGGCAGTGATCCTTCTCTTTTGGTTGAACCGGCGGCAATTGAGGCTGGGTTGGATACGGCCATTCAAGCAGGGCATGAGCATCAGCGTCACGGTAAGGCCACGCTTGCACAAGCAGGCTATGACACCCGTTATCATCCCGATGAACCAGAAAATCCCCAATTTATTGCCAATTCAGCTACGAACAATGCCTCCCAGACAGCGTTGGGCATTACGCCGGTGCAGTTTCAATTAATTGAAGGCGATCAAGGGCAAG
>JAWXTX010000152.1:0-4953 GCA_044433165.1 Ferrimonas sp.
CAGCAACTGCACCTGTAGTTGAAACCGCGCCAGCAGCAACTGCACCTGTAGTTGAAACCGCGCCAGCAGCAACTGCACCTGTGGCTGAAACCACACCAGCAGCAACAGAACACACGCCTGCGCTGGAAAGTGTCGCAGAAGCCGTTGCTGAGGCACTTTCTGTCAACGATGCCCACGCATCTTTAGCACCAGAAACGGCTTCCACTATTGCAGCACCAGTAACTGAAGCTCTGCCTGAGGCCACACCCGCGCCTGTGGCGGTTGCCACCTCGCGCAAAAAAGGCTTAGTCAGCAGTGGCGCGGTTACCGCAGCCATGGCAAGCCCCAAAAGCATTGAGAGTGAACTAAAGCCAATTGAAGTTGCCGCACCAACGCACGCAGCTCAAGGCAATAGTTTTGCCAACAATCGCTATGCGAGCATGGTAAACAGCAACATGACACGCCCAACCGAATAATTGTTTAGCGCGTCTTAAATAAGAAAATGCCAGTCCGTTATCGGACTGGCATTTTTTATGGATAATGGCCTATGTTAAGCCGCGCCCATAATAGGCTTAGCGAGCGTCGCGTAGAGGCTTAAGTAAATGGCTTAAACCATTGTGTTTGATCTCAAGCATCAGGGCTAACTTAGGCCCAAGTGGTGATGCTGGCCAACCGCGATTTTGCAGCCATACATAGTAGGCAATGGGAATGTCAGTAAGGTAATAGCCTGCATATTTACCAAATGGCATCTTTTCATTGGCTAATTTCGATAACAGTTCCGCGTCCATTGGAGTAATATCGGCCTAAATTGCTGTAGGGAAAGAGAAACATTATGCCACGCCATTGGGTCAATTGGGCGATTAAGCAAATCGAAGCCGACTTCCAAAGAAGCGCAGAGACACATCTGATTAAGCTCGATATTCCAGTATTAACCAACATTGATATCTACCTAAAAGATGAGAGCACCCACCCTACTGGCAGCTTAAAGCACCGGCTAGCTCGCTCTCTGTTTTTGTATGGGATAAGCAATGGCTGGATCCGTGAAAACACGCCTATTATTGAAGCCTCTTCCGGCTCTACAGCCATCTCAGAAGCGTACTTTGCGCGCCTGCTGGGGCTGAAATTTATTGCGGTGATCCCAAAGACCACCGCCCAAAGAAAGATTGATCAAATCGAATTTTATGGTGGCCATTGCCATTTGGTTGAGCCTGCAGAGATCTATCGTGAAAGCCAACGGCTCGCAGAGTCTCTTAATGGCCACTATATGGATCAATTTACCTATGCTGAACGCGCAACCGACTGGCGTGGAAATAACAATATTGCCGATTCCATTTTTCATCAGATGCAACGTGAGCGCTTTCCAGAGCCGCGTCACATTGTCATGAGCCCAGGCACAGGCGGTACCTCCGCCACTATTGGTCGTTATTTACGCTATCAATGCAAAACAACGCGCCTATGCGTTGTCGATCCAGAAAATTCGGTTTTTTACGATTACTACCAACAGCGGGATCTCAATATGCGAACTGATGCCTGTTCACGCATTGAAGGGATCGGCCGGCCGCGCCCAGAGCCCTCTTTCATTGCTGATGTTGTTGATTCCATGCAAAAAGTGCCAGACGCAGCAACCATTGCCACCATGCAGTGGCTCTCGCAGTTGCTGGGTCGCAAAATTGGCGCCAGTACCGGCACCAATTTATATGGCGTTTTAACCTTAGCCAGTGAGATGCAAGCTAAAGGGGAGTCGGGCTCCATTGTGACGCTGCTATGCGATTCTGGGGAGCGTTACCTCGAAACTTATTACAATCCAGAATGGATTGAACGCTGCATTGGTGATCTCAGCAAATACCAACAACAACTGCAGCATTTCAATGAATGCGGTCAACTAAAAGGGTAAAGCATGTCTCAACCTCGTAAAGCAGTCGTGGTCTTTAGTGGTGGCCAAGACTCCACCACCTGCCTCGTACAAGCACTGCAACAGTTTGATGAAGTTCATGCCATTACCTTTGATTATGGCCAGCGTCATCACCAAGAGATCCACGTAGCAAAAACCATCGCCCACCAACTCAACGTCAGTGCTCATAAAGTGCTGGATGTTAGCCTACTCAACGAGCTGGCCATCAGTGCACTAACGCGAGATCACATTCCCGTTGCCAATGAACTGATGGAAAACGGTTTGCCCAATACGTTTGTGCCAGGACGAAATATCTTATTTCTTACCCTAGCGGGGATTTATGCCTACCAAATTGGGGCTAGCACCGTGATTACCGGCGTGTGCGAAACCGATTATTCAGGCTACCCAGATTGCCGCCACCAATTTGTCCAATCCATGCAACAAGCCCTTGAACAAGGAATGGATCGTCCATTAACGCTTAGCACTCCTTTAATGTGGCTAGACAAAGCAGAAACGTGGGCACTAGCCGATAAACTCGGCGCATTGGATCTTATCCGAGACCACACTCTCACCTGTTATAACAACCAAATTGGCAGCGGCTGCGGCCATTGCCCTGCCTGCGATCTGCGCGCTCAAGGGTTAAATTATTACTTGGCCAATAAGACGGCAGTACAAACACAATTGCAGCACAAACAGCGTGGGTAATCATAAAGATCTCAAACCATCCCAACCTTGGCGACAAAATCACGCTTTTGGGCGCCCTACTGTTGCCCAGCTCGCGCTACCACTGCTACTGACCCTATTAGCCTTTGGTTTGTGGTGTCTGCCGCAGCTGGGGATCGCGCTACAACTTAGCCAGCAACTCGATTGGTCAAGGGCTGATTTATTATCTGGCCAATGGTGGCGTCTGTTTAGTGGCTATTTATTACACTCTAATGGCGCGCATTTGGCGATGAATGTCGGGGCGTTATGGCTGATATTTGGTTTGCACCAACCCCATTATCACTGGCGCACGCTGCTGCCATTAACGCTTGGATTGATGCTGGCTATTAGCCTCTTTATTGGACTAGCGGCAGATCAAATCGAACGTTACGTTGGCCTAAGTGGCTTGCTCCATGGGCTGATCACTTGGGGCGCCATTAAAGATATCCAACGCGGCTGGAGCTCTGGCTGGCTGTTATTACTGGCCATCATCGCCAAAGTCTGTTGGGAATTAACGGCCGGTGCCAGCGCCAGTACCAGCGCCCTGATTGAGGCACGAGTAGCCGTTGAAGCTCACGGGTTTGGGGTATTAGCTGCCTTGCTGCTCAGTGGTTTTGGCTGTTTGGGGCGAGCTTGGCAACAGCACCGTATGTTGCAACGCATGGCAACAAACCCCGCCTCAAAAAAGCCGGCTGATGACGAACAGCCCTAAGATCCCATCTTGCCATCCATCGGTTTTTACAGCGCTATAACCCATGGATGGCTCTCTTTTATTTATGGTGCAGGCGTGGCGCTATCATCGTGATGGGTCGCGGTCGCAACGGGATTACCAACCCACCCCCCACCGAGCGCGCGAAATAGATCAATCAAATTGGTTTGTTGGCTCAAGCGCAACGTTATTAAATTTTGCTCAGCCGAAAAATAACTTTGTTGCGACTCTAATACATTGTAAAAGCTGTCGACCCCTTGTCGAAAGCGCAGATCAGAGAGTTCATAGCTTTTGCCCGTCGCCGTTACCAACGCTTGCTGTGCTGTTAATTGTTGCGCCAGAAACGCCCTTGCAGACAACGCATCCGAGACCTCTTGAAAAGCAGTTTGAATGGTATTTTGGTAACTGGCCAGCGCCAATTTCTGGCCGGCTTTGGCCGACGCTAAATTGGCATCTAACGCCCCCCAGTAAAAAATAGGCAAGCTAATGCTGGGGCTAAAAGTCCAACTACGCGAATCTCGCTCAAACAGTGAGCTTAATTCTCCGCTTAAAAATCCCCCAGTGGCGGTTAAACTAATGCTGGGGAAATAGGCCGCTCGCGCATTACCAATCACCGCATTTTGCGCCATCAAATCAAATTCGGCTTGGCGCACATCCGGACGAATCGCCAATAATTCCGATGGCAAGCCAACCTGTACCGGCGCCAATACGTCCATCTCATGATTACTTGGCAGCATCTCATCCGTAATGGCCGTGCCCACTAATTGAATTAACGCATGACGCGTACTGGCTAATTGATTTTTAAACTTAGCCAGCTCCACCGCCGCATTCGCCACCGTTACCTCACTTTGCGCCACATCCAAACCAGAGACGACGCCCGCATCAAAGCTTTGCTTGGTCAGCGCCAATGACTCTTGCTGGCTTTTTAGCGTTTCTTCCGCTAATGCCACCAACGCATTGTCGGCCATGAGCGTTAAATAGGTACTGGCAATTGAAGCAATAAGCACAATTTCCGTATTGCGCCGGCCTTGTTCGGTGGCCAAATAATCAAATAAAGCCTGCCGTTCTAGGTTGGTCACTTTGCTGAAAAAATCCAATTCATAACTGGAGATCCCAAAGCCAAAGCTGAAATCGCGGTAGATGGTGTCTGGATCACTGGTGAAGTTTTCAGGGTAGCGGATCTGGGTTGCAGCAGCGCTGATCCCAAGCTCAGGCAACACATTCGCCCGTTTAATCCCATACTGCGCTTCTGCTTTCTTTAAAGTATAAAACGCCACTTGCAGATTTTGGTTGTGGCTCAACCCCAGTTCAATCAAACGTTGCAGCTTGGTATCTAGCACAAATTGGCGCCAATCCAAACTGGCGCTGCTGGTCGCCCCATCGGCGGTTTGCGCTTGCCCTTGTTCAATCATGGTCGGCCATTGAGAAGGGATCTGAGGATGAGGACGTTGGTACTCTGGCGCTAAGTTAATGCAACCGGCCAGCACCAAAGGCGTTACTCCTATTACCGCAAATCGGCGAATAACCATCACGCTTTCTCCTTGTCTTTGCCACCAAACATCTGCAGCACGAATACAAAAAACAGCGGTACAAAGAACACACCAAGGAAGGTTGCGGTTAATACCCCACCAACAACCCCCGTACCCACCGCATTTTGGGCACCAGCGCCCGC
>JAWXTX010000153.1:0-4899 GCA_044433165.1 Ferrimonas sp.
GCCATTGCCACCAGCGTTTATGGGCCAGCAAACCACTGCTGAGCAGCTCTTCTACGGTTAAGGAAAACGCCATTGGTTGATGTTGCAGCACAACCGCAAGATGCTGCGCTAATTGCCGGCGCGGCAGTGTTGCAAGCGCTTGCTGGCCATAATAAATCGCGCCTTCAGTAGGGCTAAAATGGCGATAAAGGCAGCGCAGCAACGTGGTTTTACCCACTCCATTGGGGCCTAAAATGGCCACCATCTGGCCAGCCTCAACATGCAAGTTAATGTGGCGTAACACCGTGGTTTTCCCACGCCGCCAACTCAGGTTAGCTACCGTTACGGTGGCGGCGAATGGCGCAGCAGAGCATGAGGTTGAACTGTTTTTTCGCATCTCGGGTTTCCAAGACGCGGGTACGGCCAATGGCCGCATTGAGCAGCAAAGTGAAACTTTATCTGTTCAAGTAAACCCGCTTGAACGTGAATAAGGATTGAGTAAAGCCGGTCTCCTGACTCTCAGAGGATCGCCCCTCATCATTAAGGGGGCGATGAATGCCATGCCCTTCCCAGCTTTCGCCAGTGGTATTGTCCAGCCGCTCTGATCACAGTTGCAGGTACAGTTGCGGATTTCCACCGCATTCCCATGAGCGCATTGCACTCGCTTCGATGCTGTTCTACCACACTCTTTGGCAGGACAGTTAATGCTTATGCGTCAAACTGTTGTTTATGCCATCGTAAGATAACGGCGATCTCAAGCGGCTGGTTGAAGGCTAATCAAGGCTTGGTGCAATCTTCGAAATGGCTCACAATGAAGCTTGACCAGATAACAAGAAGGGTGAGAGCCATGAGCATGAAAGTGGCGTTTATTGGTTTAGGCGTAATGGGGTATCCCATGGCTGGGCACTTACAACGGGCTGGCCATCAGGTAACGGTATATAACCGCACCACCAGCAAAGCGTTGCAATGGCAAACTCAATATGGTGGCCAAGTGGCAACCACCCCAGCACAGGCCGCAGCACAGGCTGAATTGGTGTTTGTGTGTGTGGGCAACGATGACGATTTACGCTCGGTACTGCTGGGGGCTGAGGGCGCCTTTGCTGGCATGGCGGCGGGCACCATTTTAGTGGATCACACCACCGCCTCTGCCGACGTGGCACGAGAAATGGCGGAAGCGGCTCAACAGCACCAGCTGATTTTTCTTGATGCTCCCGTTTCAGGTGGCCAAGCCGGTGCTGAGAACGGCGTACTCACCGTAATGGTGGGCGGTGAGCCTAGCGCCTTTGCCCAAGTGGAACCGGTATTGGCTGCTTTTGCCCGCAGTGCGGTGCTCATGGGGCCGGTAGGCAGTGGCCAGTTAACCAAAATGGTGAATCAAATTTGCATTGCTGGCATTGTTCAAGGCTTGGCAGAAGGGGTGCACTTCGCTCAGCAAGCCGGTCTCGATGGCAATAAAGTGTTTGAGGTGATTAGTAAAGGCGCGGCGCAATCGTGGCAGATGGAAAATCGCCATCAAACCATGCTGGCGGATCAATATGAATTTGGTTTTGCCGTTGATTGGATGCGCAAAGATCTGGCCATCGCTTTAACCGAGGGGCGTCGCAATGGTGCGCAACTGCCACTGACGGCGTTGGTGGATCAATTTTATGCCGATGTGCAGCGTTTGGGAGGCGGCCGTTGGGATACGTCTGCGTTAAAAGCCCGCTTAAAATAGAGCGCCTTAAGCGCCATGGCGTTTAAAGCAAAACAGCGCGCCATCGGCTAACCGATGGCGCGCTGTTTGTTGGTTAATGGCGTGCTTTAAACGTGGTTCACCACAATCCGCTCTAAGCGAACCGAACTAATCGCACTTAAGGCCGCGCTACTGGCTTGCCATTGGCTGATGTCGCTGCCATCCACTTCCAGTAAGACCGCACGACGAATGGCGCTAAAGTCGATACCACGGCGCATCATGGCATTTAGTGCCATTTGCATTGGCGGTAGGCTTGGGTTAAATGCGGCATTTTCAGCGTAACGGCCAAAAAACTGCATGCCCTCTTCGGTTTCAAGGCCAATGGCCGCTGGGCTTTTCGAGTAAGGCGCGTAGCTGATCTGCGCATGGGTTAACGTTTGTTGTGCCAGCGCGTCTTCGTGATTGGTGGTCAGCATCAACTGAAACGCAGGGCTGCTTAACAGGCCATACTCAATGCCCAAATTTTTCGGCCCAAACGCGTATGGTAAAAAATGATCTAAATGATGGGTGCCCACATCCGGCAAGGTAATTTGCAGTGCAACAGGGCTTTGCAGCTCATTCATAAACTGGCGACAGTGGCCACATGGCGTCGCATTAACCACCACTTCGGTGATCACCTGTTCCCCCGCAAGCCAAGCATGGCTAATGGCCGATTGTTCGCCATGAACACTATGAAACAGGTTTTGCCCGGGCAACTCCATATTGGCGCCCAGATACAGATCACCTTGTTGGCCAACGGCAATCGCGCCAACGTGAAAGTGGGAAATGGGGGTAAACGCCATGGCCTGCGCTAATGGCAACAGTTGTAGCAGTAACGCGCGTCCCTGCAAGCCACTTGTTTGTTCCAAGTGTTGTCGTTCACTGGCGCCAATATGGCCACTGAACTCGCTAGTCAGTAATGGGCTTAAAGCTTGAGCCAGAGCTTCTGGCATGGTGGCAAGCACTGCCTGATGCGTGCAATTCATCAAAGATAAGATCCAGTTATGGACGGGGCGTAAGTGTAAAAGCCACAAGCCCCTAAATCGGTGACAAAGATCACAGATAATCCATTAGAGAGACTGCAGATAGTGCCCAAGTGCGGTTAATTGCCGCATTTTTTGCTCATCTTGCGCATTTTCCTCAGCAAGACGCTCTAAATGGTAGAAGTATTCTGGCCGATTCAATTGGCTGATGCAGTGCTGCTGCCAACGCCGTTGCTCCGCTTCCGATAAAGAATGCGGATAGTTGCGTGCCTTATATAAAAACAGCAATTCAGGTAAACGTGGATCAGTAAATGGAGGCGTTAACGCCGCTAAATTCAGCGGATCACAAGCGCGAATCACCTCTATTTGAGCGCGATCCGCGGTGCTGAAAAACGCCCCATAAAGTTGTTGATCTGCTGGTTGCTCACGGCTGGGAGCGGGAAGCTCAAAAAGTTGCTGTAAAATTGCCCGTACCTGTGCATGTTGTTGGCGTAACAGCTGAAAATGGCGCCGACAGCTTGCTTTATCCAAACCAAGGCGTTCGGCATTGGCATCTTCTAACGTGTTAGCCGGTGCGATAAACGGGCTTTTATTTAGGTGAATGAGTTTTATTGGTACCCGTAATTCCGATGCATCACGCTCTGTCGCTTTTTGATATAAGCGCTGGTTTAGTGCTTCCACGCTCAGTTCAAATAACGGGCTGGGATCGTGCTGTAAATCCACACAGATAACCGCATTTTTATTGGTGGGATGCCACGCCATTGGCAACAACAACGATGCACAGCCTTGCTTTGCCGGAAAGCGCGAACTGATGTGCAGCAGCGGCTTTAAATTTAAAATATCAATATGGTGGCTAACCGCCGCTTTTTTACGAAGGCTAAAATACCACTGGTACAGTTTGGGCTGCGTTTCTTTTATTAACTTTGCCAGTGCGATGGTGGCGCGCACATCGGAAACGGCATCGTGAGCACTGTCGTGGCCAAGGCCGTTGGCCGCAGTCAGATGCTCCAATTTAAAACTTGGTACTCCCTCTTCACGTTCGGGCCAGTTAATGCCCTCTGGGCGTAGAGCATAACAAGCACGGACGAGATCAATGAGATCCCAGCGGCTATTGCCGTGCTGCCATTCACGTGCGTAAGGGTCGATAAAATTGCGATAAAGCCCATAACGGGTTACTTCATCATCAAAACGCAACGAGTTATAACCCACAGTACAGGTATTAGGTTGTGCCATCTCAGCGTTTACCTGCGCCATAAATTCGGCTTCCACCAAGCCTAATCGATTGACCTTTTGTGGGGTTAATCCGGTAATAAACATGGCCTCAGGGCTGGGCAAATAATCCACCGGCAAACGGCAAAACAGCTCGATAGGCTCGCCAATTGGATTCAGATCTAAATCCGTGCGGATAGCAGCAAATTGCGCCGGTTTATCGGCAGCAGGGGTTGCGCCCCAAGTTTCATAGTCGTGCCAGAGTAAAGTGGGTTGTTGATTCATGGTATAGTTCTGCTTTACGCCCTGATATATAAGGAATTTTATCTTGCTCTTGGTGAGTAGGCTTTACCTTTATTGGAACAAATGTGTACATGAAAAACACGGTGTGTACATCTTTTAAGATGGTTGTAGGCACCTAAACAACAATAAATGCTCTCTAATGGCCTGAGCCACATTGGGCATAACTTGGGATTCAGAGCTCGACGTTACGGCGAATAATAAACTGAAATAGTGTATTAGGGTTATCTATTGATGGAGGCTCACTATTGAACTGGTAGTTCTCCCATTTTAGTGGGGAACGATGGCATTTTTAGTCGTTAAGGAACTCGTTAAATTACATAATCCATCCGCTGAATGCAGTAACAAATGGGCGAGAATTTACCTTGATGGAGTAGGGGTATTATTGCTGCTATGCAAAATAAACCCCCTTTTGCTGGAATATGAATTCATTTAAAAGTACGGAATATATCTGGATAGAAAAGCGATGCATTGGCTCTAAACATACTATCAGTATCGAATCCAGTAAGACGCGAATTCTTGGATAGGCGTACCAATTATATATTCATACGATTATCTTTATAGTAACCAACCCCACAATACAGGGCGTCCGCATGAATGCGCATTAATTCGCCATCGATGTAAATCCAGCGAAAAGGACATCCTCCAGAAACCTCGTATTCATCATGCAGCGCTTCTGCTTCATCGGCATGCTGATCTTGGTGGATTCAGCACGTA
>JAWXTX010000154.1:0-4845 GCA_044433165.1 Ferrimonas sp.
GCGCTCATTACCACTGACGCTGACTTGATCAACACTTAAAGTCGCGCTCATGCGGCCGCCAATGGCACCATATTTGTCGGCTTGTGGGTGCGCAGCAACTACGAAGTTATTCTTAGGCGATGAATAACCTTTGTCCAGCATCGCACGTAATTCACTGCGGGTATTTTTGCTGTTTGGTGTAGTTGGCGCATCGTTTGGTGCAACGAAAACCATCGCACCGCTTTGCTTATCGGTGTAGAACCAATCCGCATGAACGTAAGGGTTTTTAGTGTCGCCTAATTCTTCTCTTTCAATTTCTAATGTTTTACCTTTGCGAGAACCAGAGGTTGCCAGCTCAGGTAAAGTAATCTTCCATTTGCTCAAATCAAAGTTTTGGCTTGGTGCAGCAGCAGGGTCTAATTTTGGTAAAGCTGGTAAGTCCGCAGCAAGAGCAGATGCACCAAAAGCCAAACCAGAACAAGCAAGTAATTGAAGAGATAACATTGAACGTTTCATTATTAAAACACCGTTTCATTTGTTTTTTTCATCATGCGCGATCCGTTCATACTCGTCAATGGGCTGTTTTGTTAATATTTGGTACGGGTCACAGATACTCCTGAAAAGAAACAAAGTGTTAACTCTTTAACTCGCAAGTCCGCCGCCATATTAAAACTTACAACCCTATTCACGGCTGTCATTGCCATAACACAGGGTTTGGCACACGAACACACTGAAATTAAGTTCAATTATTAAGCAATACTAATATTACCCAACTATTCTTACTGCGATCATGTAACGGAGAGGCAGTAATGAACAATCAAGTAATGGGTGTCATATTAACTGGTGCTTTACTTTCACCGGCAGCAATGGCCGCAGTAAACCTTCCTATGGGTACGCAAGAATTATCGCTGCAAGGCAGTTTGGATCTTGATTATGTTGATGATTATCTATTCGTCCTAAACACGTCCTACGGCTATTTCATCCGAGATAAATGGGAGGTGGGTGGCATTCTCGATGCTAGCCTAAGCAAAAGCGCCAAACAGTTCCAATTCGGTGCTTTTACTGAGTATAACTTTACCAATCAGAGCCAATGGGTGCCTTATATTGGCTTAGCTGCACAAGTTGCTAATTTATCTGGTGATGATGGTGATCTGGATTTTGATTTTTCCAGTGCGACTGCACTCAACATGCGTTTTTCTGGCGGCATTAAATATTTTATTAACCCTAAAGTGGCCATCAGCGCTGAGGTTAACTATAACATTGCTACCGATGACATCAGCATCACAGACGATGGCGTGAAGAAAAGCTTTACGCGCTTTTACTTCGGCACTAAGTTTTATTTCTAACACCATCGAAATTTAAAGTTGGAGAAGCAATGGGAGTAATGGCGACCAACATACACGCCATTGATGTTACCCGTTGCCCCTTTTTTACAGCGCATCAACGAACAACTCCCCGCCCTTTAGTTACTGGGTATCACGCTTTTATTTTTAAGAGCAAATTCTCCTTTAGGTTGAAGCGCAAAGCCTTACACCGTCTTAACTAATTGCTTGTTTGGCGTTTATTGCCGTTACTTAACAAACTATCTATGCTGCTTAATTAAATAGCACCCACAATGGCTGAATGGATAGGAGTTTAGTACGCATGAAAACGGAGCCTAAAGTCGTACTGATCACAGGTAGCGCTCGCCGTATTGGTGCAGCCTTAATCCACGCTTTTCATCACCAAGGTTGTCGAGTCATTGTCCACTGTCATCGATCAGCCGATGAGGGGAAAAGACTAGTGGCGCAACTCAACGCCATCCGAACCCAGAGTGCAGCTCTGCTTTTACAAGACTTAATTGCCCACGGCGGGCCGGAAGAGTTAGCGCTCAACGCACTTGATGTTTGGGGAAAAGTCGATCTATTAATCAATAATGCGTCGGCCTTTTATCCTCGTAAAATTGGGCAAATAACAGAAACCGACTGGATCGATATTGTTGGTACTAATATGAAGGCCCCATTGCTACTTAGCCAAGCCCTCGCCTCTTCGTTAATCCAACACCAAGGTTGCATTATTAATATGGCCGATATTCATGGCCAAGCGCCACTACCACAACACACGCTATACTGCATGGCCAAGGCAGCGCTTATTATGATGACTCAGTCTCTGGCATTAGAGCTGGCACCACAGGTACGTGTGAATGCCATCGCCCCCGGCGCAATTGCTTGGCCTGAGCCTATGCCCTCGCTTACAAAACAGCAGGCGATTTTGGCACAGATACCATTGGCGCGTTTAGGGGGAACTCAAGCAATTGTAGATGCGGCCTTATTTCTTGCCTTTGGTAATAATTACATGACTGGGCAAACCATCGCTGTGGATGGTGGCCGTTCGATAACAACATGACAAGGAGCCTAACACAATGAAACTTGGCTACCACACTCATCAAATCGAATGTCCCCATTGTGGCCAACAAACCATACTGGGGATCGATAGCACCACAGATGAACATCAGTTTGTCGATCGATGCAACCATTGCTATCACTCCATTACCTTGCAATTGGAGGTCGATCAATTGCATCAACAGTTGCGGCTTTTTGTTTTAAGCGACGATGAACAGTTGTATTAATGACAACAAGCCAATGCCAACGGCTTATCCTCCAGCGCCACTGGCCTTAACATTACTGCGCTCGCTGGTGAGCCAAAACCCGCTCAACGGTATCGACAATGGCTTGAGTTTGGCTATCTATCTCAATATTAAGCGCATCACCACTGCAGCGATCGCTTAAGTTAGTTAAACGTAGTGTTTCGGGAATTAAATGCAGATCAAAACCATCGTCATAAACATCGCCAATGGTTAAACTGCAGCCATCAACCGCCACAAACCCTTTATGCAATAAATATTTCATCCATTGCGGTGCAATGGTAAGCCGCATGCGACAATTGGTTTCGGTTTCAACCCGCTCAGTTAACGTTGCCATGGTAGTGATATGCCCTGAAACCAGATGCCCACCAAGTTCTTGGCCCACCACTAATGCCCGTTCAATATTGACTAAGGCACCAACTTGAAGATCCTTTAAGTTTGTCTTACGTAGAGTTTCTTCCATCACATCAAAAAACACTTTATTATCCCGCAGCGCAACCACCGTAAGGCATACGCCATTATTCGATACGCTGGCTCCTACCACTAAGTTTTGTTGATATTCCGTTGGAATTGCGACCCCAAATGTACGTAAATCCGCACGTTCAATTATTTCTGCAATGGGAGCGCAGGTTTGCACAATACCTGTAAACATCACTTTTTACCTAAACTCATTTTTCATTAATAACGGCAGTATCCATGCATAACACTGGCTATCAAGTCAAAAAACTCGTTCAACTCGCCTTACCAGTCATGGCCGCTCAAGTTGCCCAAACAATGATGGGCTTTATCGACACTGTTATGGCTGGCCACGTCGGTGCCGCTGATATGGCTGCGGTTGCAATTGGCACCAGCTTATGGATGCCAACTGTGCTTTTATTTGCAGGCATATTAATGGCAACGCCAGCGCTGGTATCACAGCTGAATGGCGCGAATCAGCATGCTCGCATTCGCCCTTTAATGCATCAAATTTTATTTCTGGTTGCCATCTGCTCCGTTCTGGCATTCGTCATCTTATCCAACGCCACTCTGATTTTACATAAGATGGATTTAGAACCCGATTTACGGGCTCTCTCTATGGGCTATATCGATGCTGTGCGCTGGGGAGCCCCCGCTTTTTTACTCTTTGCCGGCCTACGTAGTTTTACCGAAGGGCTATCTTGGACTAAGGCATCGATGGTGATCGGTATTCTTGGTTTATTGGTGAATATTCCCGCAAACTATATTTTCATTAATGGGTACTTAGGAATGCCAGCAATGGGCGGTGCCGGTTGTGGTGTGGCAACAGCCATTGTGTTTTGGGTAATGAGTTTAAGCTTGATGGCTTATATTGCGTGGAGTAAGCGCTTTAAAGGCTACCAACTGTTTAGTCATGTTCAGGCCATTGATTGGTCGCAGCAATGGATGTTGTGCAAACTGGGGCTACCGGTGGCATTGGCAATCTTTTTTGAATCCTCATTATTTGCCGTTGTCGCGATAATGATCGCCCCTCTAGGCGCGATTGAAGTGGCCGGCCACCAAGTTGCAGGTAACTTTTCAACCATTATCTTTATTCTCCCGCTTTCCATCGGGATCGCAGTCACTATCCGAATTGGCTACTACCTTGGCCAAGGAAAATCCGCCATTGCTGCCCTAGTGGCAAAAATTGGTTTATTGTTAGGCTTAACCGTTGCGGCAATAACCGCGACAATCACCGTCTTTGGTGCTCATATTATTGCTGGTTTATACAGCAGTGATCCCCTCGTTTTGGCATTAGCCATTCAATTAATGATGATGTGCGCTATTTACCAACTGTCTGATGCCATTCAAGTTGTGGCCTCTGCCTGCTTACGTGGCTATCACGATACCGTGCCATTACTGTGGATCGCCTTTATCTCTTTTTGGTTAATTGGGGTGTCGGTCGGTTATACCTTGGGGCTAACCAACTTATTCGTACCAGCTATGGGAGCCAAAGGATTCTGGGTTGGCTTTATTGCGGGGCTCAGTAGTGCTGCGGTTATGTTGCTGTGGCGTTTAAAAATCATTCAAGGTCGTTACGCTAAGGTCGTTACGCTTTAGCGGCTCAAACTGACTCTTCAACTGCGCATGTTGTGAGCTAGTTTACACATCAAGTTGCATATTGATGTCGCCTTTAAATAAAAAATCCAGCGGGGCTACCGCTGGATTTTTTGTTTAGCAAGGAGATGGCGATACACCTAGCACTAGAAATTCATCCGTAAGCCAACAGTAAAGCGACGATCGGCTTC
>JAWXTX010000155.1:0-4668 GCA_044433165.1 Ferrimonas sp.
CTACCATCATCTTCCCAAAAACAGATTTCGCACCGTTCTAGCCCGCCCCGTTGCACCAAACTGGCGTAACCACAACACGGGCAGGCAACGCGTTCTCTTAACGATAATTCAGTCATCTTATCTCTCCTTAGTTTGGGTTACTTCCTGTACTGAGCTTGATTTTTAGACTCGACACAATGAGCTTAGATTATTGAAAAATAATGACATTTATCTCTAGTTTAAGTGACAAGCACATAAAGCTTTGTCTCAAGTCATGTCGCACAATCCAACTGTTATCTCATTCAATATCATGAGATTAGCAAAGCATGATCTGGAGCATAGTTAGACCATTCGGCACTAACACTTCGCTTAAAATAGGATTAACATCCAAGCAATGAAACAATGTTTCATTTTATTTTTTGATTTTCTAACTGTTGCTCAAGCAAGGAAAATACCAATGACAAAGAAAAGTTCAGTTTGCGCTGCTGTATTGCTGTCTTTACCCCTCTTGGTTCAAGCTCACGCCCACCCAGATGGGCTCCCTGTTGCCCATGCCTTTGATATGACACAGTGGAAAATCACCCTTCCGATGGATCAGGATAACGATAGCCGCGCCGATGAAATTAAAGGCGTGCCCATGCAAAATTATCAACACCCAGATTTTTTCTATTTGAATGAGAAAAAAGAGCTAGTTTTTCAAGTACCTAATCGAGCAGTTACCACACAAGGCTCAACGAACGCGCGTTCTGAATTACGACAAATGCTTTGGCCGGATCTGGCCACCGTGGATAAACGTGAAGCAGATCCTGCTAACAACTGGGTATTAGCGGCTCACCCTGAGGCAAAAAATCATGCCACCGTTGGTGGGGTATTAAGTGCAACTCTCGTTGTCGACCATGTGGCAAAAAATTCCGCATCACCGGAAAAAATGCCTGCTTATTCGGTTGTTGTGGGGCAAATTCACGCTGGTGGCCAAAAAGACAAGATCGCCAGTGGCTTTGGTTACGGCAATGAACCATTAAAAATCTTTTACAAAAAATGGCCAGAGCACCAATACGGTTCAGTTTTTTGGACCTACGAGCGCAACCTAGCGAAAGAGGACTCCAATCGCCAAGATATTGCGTTCCCAGTTTGGGGGCATACTTGGGATAATGGCGCGGAGCCCGGCGAAGCGGGGATCGCTTTAGGTGAAAGCTTCAGCTACAAAGTAGAAGTGGTCGGTAATGATATGCACCTCACCTTTACCAGCCCACGCCACGGCACTCAGAACCTTACTATCGACTTAAGCAAAGGTTTAGTGATCAACGGCCAAGTGGATACATTAGATAACCCAAGAGGTTACGCAGAAGATTGGTTCTATTACAAAGCCGGTGCTTATGGCCAGTGCAATGTGAATGCTGGTGAGAGTTTTTGGGCAACTAATTGTCGTGGGAGCGGCGATTGGGCCACCGACTTTGCTAATGGCGATTACCATCGAGTACGCTTTACTGAGTTAGCGCTCAAATAATTTTCTAAAATCTGCCTGCCTAATCAAGCTTTCGCCCTGCCGTTTTATAATGTCAGGGCGTTCGCGAATTCAACCCCGATGTGTAAAGCGCGGGCTTTATCCCCTTCCCGTTTCTGTTCAAACCCATGGTAGTGCGCTGCCAAAAATGGCCGTTGTCTCCCACAATATGTGCGCTACAGTGAACACAGGCGCTATTTACCGCTGACGAGTAAGGGGCAATCATGGCAGAGCATGTAGTAATTGTGGATGAAACTGGCAAGGTGCTAGGTACTCAAGAAAAGCAGCATGCGCACCAGACAGGTTGCCTACATCAGGCTTTTTCTATTTTTGTCTTTAATTCTCACCAGCAATTGATGCTACAACAGCGAGCTTGGCATAAATACCATTCTGGCGGCTTATGGAGCAATACTTGCTGCAGCCATCCTCGATTGGGAGAAAGTTTTGCAGTAGCGGCTCATCGTCGCTTGCAAGAAGAGATGGGGTTTGATTGCCCATTAACCCCAATGTTCGCTTTTACCTATTACGCCCAATTAGATAAAGGCATGATTGAGCACGAATGGGATCAGGTCTTTTTTGGCTTCAGCGATCAGCAGCCTAACGTCAATTTAGAGGAAGTTGCGGCGGTGCGCTTTATTACCCTGCCAGAATTACAGCAAGAATTAGCACAACAGCCCGCTCAGTTTACAGCATGGTTTCACATTGCTTTTCAGCGCATCGCCCATTTGTGGCCAACAGCCTGATAGCCCCATTGGCTGGGCTGAACCGTGAGTTAAATTATGAGAAGCCCCATTAAAAAAGTATAAAAAGCACACAAAACACTATCTTGGTAGCGCAATTTCACAAAAAATCCCATCCATCAAGTTCAAATGAATACCTTTCAATTATTTTGTGCTCTAGCTAACATCATTGAACGAAATTCAATGATTTTGCCAGTCTGATCACTTTTTTTGCTTAATTAAATACGGATGTGGCAGTAGACTTCCGCCCTCAGAAGCAATAGCGAATACTTATAAGGTTGTATGAATGACCGTACTAATTATTGACGGCCATCCAGATTTAACACGTTCTACGGCGAACGCTCTGATTTTATCCAGCATGCAGCAAGATAAAGGCTGTTGTATCAGCCATTTATCTGAGAGTGCGTGGATCGTTGAACAAGAGCAACAAGCACTCCTCAACGCCAGTTTGATCGTCATTCAGTTCCCCTTATATTGGAGCGCCTTCCCTGCTGTTCTCAAGCAGTGGGTTGATGAGGTATTCACTTATGGTTTTGCTTTTGGCCCAAATGGCAGCCAACTTAAAAACAAACCCATTATTCTTTCTATTACCGCCGGTGCCAAAGCAGATTCTTATCGTGAAGGCGGCTTTAATTTCATGCCCTTTAGCGACTACCTGCAAGCACTTATGCACCCATTTAAGGCGGCTGAGATGACCATCTTAGAGCCGATTATCAGTTTCGAAATGAATGCCAACCCAGATGAAGGGGGCAATCGATTCACTTGCCAGGCTCTTGCCACGGCGCACACCCAACAACTGCAGGCAGCGATTGCTGCAGTAACTATGTAACCCATCAGGAAATACCGATGTTTCAATCTTTACTTGGGATCATTGTTTTGCTGGCCGCTGGCTATGCAATGTCCGAAAACCGCAAAGAAATTAGCTGGCGCGCTGTAGGTGGCTCATTCGCTATTCTCATCGCGATTTCAGGCTTTGTTTTGGGCACCAGCGCTGGTGCGCAAGTTTTACTTGCCGTATCCAACGCCGTAGGAACCGTATTTAGCTATGGCCGTGAAGGCATTGTCTTCCTATTTGGTAATTTGGTGAACTTCTCTGTTGAAGGCATTGGCTTTGTGTGGGCCCTGCAAGTATTGCCAAACATCATCTTTACTGCCGCTCTAACCTCATTGCTTTATTACCTTGGCATTATGCAATGGTTTGTTAGGCTGATTGGCGGCACTTTACAAAAGCTTTTAGGTACCTCTCGCGCCGAGTCCATGAACGCGGCAGGCAACATCATCTTGGGCCAAACCGAGGCACCACTACTGATTAAACCTTATCACCCAGTGCTGACCCGCGCTCAGATCTTTGCGGTAATGGTGGGCGGCTTAGCGTCAATTGCAGGCTCCATCCTGGCGGGATTAGCGGGCATGGGTATTGATCTGAACTATCTGATCATGGCGTGTTTTATGTCTGCCCCAGCCGGCCTGCTGTTCGCCAAATTAATGCTGCCTGAAACCGAGCAGACCATCGATGAAGTACCAGAAGAAGCCGATGAAGAAAAAAGCACTAACTTTGTTGATGCCATTTCAAAAGGCGCCATCTTAGGCTTGAGCATCGCGTCTATCGTAGGTGCGGTGGTTATGGCGTGTATTGGATTAATGGCTGCATTAAACGGCGGTCTGTCTGCCATAGGCGGTTTATTTGGTTACGCAGAACTGTCTGTAGATACCATTTTAGGTGCTGTGTTCTTCCCTATTGCTTGGTTAATCGGGATCTCCGCGAATGAAGCCCACGCCGCCGCTGCGTTGCTAGGGCAGAAAATCGCCATCAATGAGTTTGTGGCATTCATCAATATGGCCTCAGTAGAACTATCTGAGCGTAACGCCGCGATTCTGACTGTTGCCCTGTGTGGTTTTGCTAACATCAGCTCCATTGCAATGGTTGTAGGCGCGCTGAGCAAAATGATCCCGAACAAATCCGGCGTCATTGCAGGTTTGAGTATTAAAGTATTGCTTGCCGCGACCATGGCCAACTTAATGAATGCCGCGATTGTAGGCTTATTTATCTAAGTCAATGTCGCAAGCCCTTTATTGGCCCCCCTTTATTGGCCCCCCTTGAATGGGGAACCGACAAAGAGTAAAAATCCCCATCAATCATCACGGTTGATGGGGATTTTTTATGGTCGCCAGACTCAGGTCGTCCAACTAGCAGCCTCCCCCATTACCAGGGCAAGATCATGAATGTTTCTTGACCACTTTTGACGTCTGATTGACCACAGATCAGTCTGTGATCTTATGCTCTCTTTTTCGGGAGCATCAGCATGGTCATCGACGGTATCAAAGCACACTTCAGCATCATTCAAGACAGTCGGCAGAGCGCCAAAGTTGATTACCCATTGTTCGATATCCTGTTTGGTGCCCTTTGTGCTGTCATTGCTGGTGCCCGAGGCTGGACGGACATTC
>JAWXTX010000156.1:0-4664 GCA_044433165.1 Ferrimonas sp.
TATTCTACTCCTGATAATTCGGGATATTCAAGCGCATTACCAAGCCGCTGAAAGCGTTACGGCAGAGCAAAAATAATGAAAAAATTATTGCCAACATTGGCGCCATTAACGTTGTTGATGGCCGCTTCTTTACCGTTGCAGGCACAGATGGCGTACCCCGAATATCAGATTACGCGTACGATTGAGGATTTAACCCCTCAAGAGTTGGCGCGTGCCGAGCGCTTGGCTTCCAGCTGTTACATTGGCTGCCATCGCCCAGCACGGGAAAACGTGGTGGAAACATTAAGCCCGAAGCTTGAGGGCTTACCGGCGCAATACTTACTGGAACAATGGATCGATTTTGACGGCGACCGTTTAGGGGGCATCGCCTCACAAATGAAATTGTTCGTATATAAGTTTCCGGTTCGTCAAATGGAAGAAGTGGCGCTCTTTTATGCCAATAAAGAGATGAGCTTTGAACCGAACCCAGAAGTGGTGGCAAGTGAAACCTATGCACGAGGCAAACACTTATACGACATCGCTTGTGAGCTTTGCCACGGAGAACAAGGTTTAAGCACCGATCCGCATTACCCAACCCTGCGCGGCCAAATGCCAACCTACGTGTTTGAAACGTTAACGGCGTACCGTGATGGCCTCCGAACGAATCGTCAAGCGGCATTAAAACAGCGCATTGTCGACATGTTTAGTGAAGATGAATTAAAGGACATTATTGCCTATACCTCGGGTGAATTTGTGACCTTTATTGATCGTATTGATTTCCCAACAGGGGAAGGCATGCCAACACCGGTTGGTTTTAAAATGCCAGATACAGGCCAAATTCAAGACTTTACCGATTTGCCCGGTGAAGACAGTGACCACACCCGCCACCCACTGAGCTTTACGGTGAGTGAATCGGGGCTGACAACCTACGATAACAACACCAAGTTAACGTGGGAGCGTGATACGTCACGGTTGTGGATGAATGCAGCAGAAGCGGTGGCGCATTGTGAAAACTTGTCGATTGACGGTTATAACGATTGGCGTATGCCGTACATGAAAGAGCTGGTGTCGATCGCCGATTACGGCGAGTTCCGTCCTGCTATTGATACTCACGCGTTCTTAAATATGCCGCGTATGAGTTCTGGCATTTGGGCGTTACCGATTTCAGATCACCCTGATCACGTATGGCACGTTGGTTTCCCTGATGGCCATATGATGGGACAACATACCGCTTCCACTAAGTTGGTGCGTTGTGTGCGCGCAGATAACGGCGCTGGATTCCACAGCAATGAGTTTGTGGATAACGGCGATGACACCGTGACCGACCGAGTGACTGGATTGCAATGGCAGCAGTTGGTAGATGGCGACCGCCGTAAGTGGGAAGGCTCTATGGAATATTGCCATAACTTGGAACTGGCGGGTAAAAGCGATTGGCGTTTGCCGAACGTAAAAGAGCTGATTTCGATTGTAAACTACAACAAAACCAGCCCTGCCATTGATGCTGAATTCTTCCCTGAGACCCCGTCCAAATATTTCTTCTGGTCGAGCACCAGTGATATTGGTGGGCCAATGCGTTCTCGTCGGCCACTACCGGCGCGAAAGTTGCAGCAATCTCCGGAAGATTACGTCATTCGAGGTGAGCATGGATCGATTGCTTGGGCTGTTGGCTATCTAAGTGGCGATGGTCAAGGCCAAGGCAAAGATACGGATTTCTGGACACGCTGTGTGCGTACCTTGTAATTGAAGTTTGCCCCCAGTTCGCTGGGGGTTTTTTATTCGAGGATAGAGAGCATGTTAAAACGAATTGGCCGCTATGGCTTGTTGTGGCTGAGCAGCTGCTTACCGTTTTTTACTTATGCGGTAACGGCATCTTCTCAGCCTTTTTATACCGATGGCGCCCGTTGGGCATTTATCACGGATGCGGCAACAGCGAATGTGGCGGTGCTGGATACATTTGCAGATGAAATTGTCGATTATCGACAGTTGCAGACCATTGCAACGGATATTGCCGTGAGCGATGTGCAAAGCATGTTGGTGTATATTGGTGCGAATGATCCTAACTTATATGTGTGGGATCTCAGTAATGATGAGCAGTGGCAAATAGCGTTGCCGATGCAACCGCAGGCCATTAAATTTCACGGAGATGGCGCTTTACTGGCCATTGCCGGTGACGAACAAGTGGTGTTATTGGAGCCATTAACCCAAAAAATAGTTCGGCAGATCTCTGAGTTGCAAGGTCCTCTGTCATTAAACTTCACGGCCGATGGCTATCGGTTAATGATCACCTCCTTGGTGGATGGAAAAACCACCATTTGGTTGGTGCACCACGATCGCTTAGAAACTTTGCAGATGGGCAAAGGCACAGCAGTAACAGACATTACTTTATCACCAGACGCACGCCTTGGAATGGTCTCTGAAATCGGTACCAAACAAGTGCATATTTGGGATTTTAGCTCGCGGAAAGATTGGCGCTGGTTAACCTTTGATGCGCCTATTGCGCGGCCATATGTCACCTCAGACTCTAACCACTTAGTGTTTACCAGCAGCAATGGTGAAATTGCGATTATGCATGGCTATAGTGGCGAATGGATCAGCCGTTTTCAAACGGAGCCAGGGGTAGCTCAGATCCGCACCGGTTGGTTAGAGCGAATCGGTGTTGTGGAAGGGCCAACTGGCTATTTTGTCTTTAATTTAAGTGCTGAGCCTGCGCCAGTGCATTTTCCAACGCAAGGTAGCGCGTTAGATTTGGTCGTGATCTCAGACAGCAAATCGCTGTTTGCCACCAACCAAGGCTCTAAAGCCATTTCCGTCTTGGACTTACGCTCAGTCAGCGCTCGCGCCCCCATTCTGACTGCATTAGAACAGCCCAATCGCATTGCCATGGGGATCACAAATACCGTTTGCCATTAATTCATGTTTGCCAACCATCCCCACTAGCGGCGCTTTGTTAGTGGGGATTTTTTGGTCGATCTGCACCAATAAAATACATATTGGGGTACCGTGTATTGCAAGTACAGTGCAGTTGAAGAAAGAGAGAATAGAGCAAAAATAGAATGGTGGATTCAGGTGTTCTTTCTTGTATTGTTAAATAATTCATAGTTAGTTTGATTTTAAATTATTAAGAAATGTTTGGGTAAGATTTAATTTTATAGACGGCAATCTGTTCTGGGAGTTGTCACAAACATTTGAGGCCAATTAAAATAATTTCATTCCAACGGGTTTAACATCAAGCATATATTGGCGTTTAGTTAGCGCGGTTTGTTGTTGTGCTGTGTCTTAATTGTGTGTTGGCTGAAGTTTGGTTTAATTTATATTCACTTACTTATGATGATTGCTCAGGTTGCCGTTTCGGCGGCCATTACGTGAGTATGTGGCGTTTTTTGGCGTTGAAAATGGCAGTGGACGTGAATGAATTCCCTTATTAAACTACTTACACTGGTGGTTGCAAATCGCATTAAACATGGCTTAAAACCTTTGCTTAAATTGCGATTAGAATTACGAACATGTGGTTGTTTTTAATCAACCATGGTAATGGTTTGCAGCTGTATAGATCGCTTTGTTGATTTAAAGTGAATTGGTTGTCTTAATGTTAAGTGTTGTGTGCTGCATTAACATCCTTGGTATTTAATTTGGTATTGCCTCTCATTTTTTAATTAACAAGTTATTTTTGTTTTTATTTTTTTGATTTTTTAATTGTAATAGGTGGATGGCATGAAAAAGTTTGCATTAGCGATGGTTGCTTGGGGTATGGCATTGCCTGTTTTGGCTGATGGTTTACGGGTTGAAAATTGCGTGATCCGTGAAACAATTCCGGGTGCAAGCACGACTGCGGCTTACTTTGATCTGCACCGTGATAGTACCATGGCCGGCGAATACCGCTGGACGGCAGATGAGCAAATTATTGCGGTAACCGTACCGACTATCACGGATACCCCAGAGCTGCACAATGTGCGTGAAGAAAATGGCACGATGAAAATGTACCAAGTTTCGCACATCGCCGTAAATGATGGCCTTACACAGTTAAAGCCAGGCTCATTCCACGCCATGTTAATGGATATTAAGCAAGGTGCGGCTGTGGGTGAGCAATACCCATTAACCATTCGTTTTGCTTCACATCCTGAGATTGTTTGCCAAGCCGAAGTATTAACGCGCGATGCGATTCGCCAGCGCCATGATCAACACGGTCAACACGGTCAACACAAAAAAGGTGGTCAGCACGGCCATCACCACCATTAATTGATTTCGAGTAGTTATGAGAACCGCCACATTACGATTTTGTGCTTTATTGAGTGTTACTGTTTTGGCGGTTTGTAGCGCTTGGGGCAGCAGTATGGCCCCTGCGACCTATAACATTACTCGAACTATTAATGAGTTAACCCCTGAGCAACTGGCACGTGCTGAAAAAATGGCGGCCAGTTGCTATTTGGGCTGCCATCGTTCGGCACGAGAAGGGGTGTTGGAAACATTGGTGCCCAAATTGGAAGGGTTACCAGCACAGTACTTTTTAAATCAGTGGATTGATTTTGATGCCGAACGTTTTGGTGGCATTGCATCGCAAATGAAGCTGACCGTGTACAAATACCCCGTTCAACAAATGGAGGAGCTGGCGCTCTATTTTGCCAGCCAGAGGGTACCCTTTACCCCAACCCCTGAGGTGATGGCTAGCCCTGCCTATGAGCGAGGGC
>JAWXTX010000157.1:0-4607 GCA_044433165.1 Ferrimonas sp.
CCCCAATTCAAGAGTTGGCGCCTCTAAGTCGCGTGCAATTTGCGCTAGCGTGAACTGATAGTAGCGGCTTTCATCCCAATAAGGGGCGTCGTGCATGGTATGAAAGTGAAACCCATATTCCACTGCTTGCTGCTGCCAATGGCTGCGAGGCGTTATTAATTTACGCTCCATTTAGCCCCCAAAACTGCTGGCGCTGCGATTGGTTGTCGTCGCCCGCGTTGCCGCTGCTTTTTGAGCTGCCATTTGGCCAAAGCCACCGGCACGACTTATGCGAGTTGGAGCGGCCGATTTTTGGAATGCGCTGCTATTGGGCTGAACGGTGCGATCGCCAATATTACCAACCACAGTACCATTACCCGTGACCATTTTGCCGTTCAGTGGAGAGCTGCTAGAACGCGAACCATAAACGGGCGCATAACGAGGTGAACGATTGCCGGACAATAAATTGCCCATCATGTAGCCCATCATCATTGGCATAAACCATGAGCCGCCAAAACTATTGCCTTGACTGCCCTCCGGGGCGGCTTGGCATGCTTCAGCGCCAAACTCGGATTCACAGGCAGCTTGGGTTTCAAAACGGGGAGCGGTGGCTAAATGCTCTACTTGGGCTGAGCCAAATACTTGTTCGCATAGCTGAGGTTGATCGGGGTATTGGCTAACGCATTCATCCACATTGGTATAGATTTGAGCGGTTTCCATGGGGGCAGGTGCGCAGCCTGAAACGGCCAAGGTTACCGATAATGCGGCAACAGTGGCGGTAGGTACCTTTTTACGAAAGCGAGCTAAGCGTAAGTTATTACTGCGTTTCATTTTCAATTCCTTGAGCTTACCCAGTTAGTAACTCATACAGGCAGCATTCAAAATGCCCACACTTAAATTAATACTGGCTAACACGCTGGCGCTTGCCAAGTGGTTATTTTCAATATTGCTAACAATCTCTTTTAGTAATACAAAGCGAACCAGTGCGAAAGCAAGTAATTGCGCCAACATCGCAATGGTTGCCCACACAATAAAATCGGTAAACGTAATGGAGTTGATTGCCGCAGAGGCCAGAGCAATGGTGTAGCCAAGTAATGCACCGCCTAAACCAATAGCCGCAGCACTGTTATTGGCTTTGATTAAGCCCCATTCGTCATAGGGAGTAATTGCGGCGTAGATAACTTTAAAAATACTGATGGCTACAATGCCGGCGATAAAGTAGCCAAAAAAGGCGTTTAAACCACTGAGATATTCCATAATTTATTCCATTAACTAAGGTTGTTTTGTGTTTATTTAATGCGTTATTTCGATGCGATTGAGTTGTTATTGTGGGTCGATTTTATCTTTGAATTCACATAAATCTTCGATAATGCATGAGCCACAACGAGGCTTTCGAGCTAGGCAGGTATATCGGCCATGTAAAATGAGCCAATGATGCACATCGACTTTGAATTCGGCGGGGACCACTTTAAGCAGTTTCGCTTCTACTTGATCGACATTTTTCCCTACCGCGAACTTGGTGCGATTCGATACCCGAAAAATATGAGTATCAACAGCAATAGTGGGCCAGCCAAAGGCGGTATTCAAGACCACATTGGCGGTTTTGCGACCAACGCCGGGTAATGCTTCAAGCGCGGCACGATCCTCCGGTACTTTGCCTTGATGCAGTGTCACCAACATCTGTGCGGCTTTAATTACATTAACCGCTTTGGTGTTAAATAAGCCGATGGTCTTAATATAGGGTTTTAAGCCATCTACCCCCAACGCCAACATGGCCTCAGGGGTGTTAGCAACAGGAAACAGCAGACGCGTGGCCTTATTAACCGATACGTCGGTTGCTTGCGCTGAAAGCGCAACGGCTACTAAGAGCTCATAGGGACTGGTAAATTCTAACTCGGTTTGAGGGTGAGGGCGCTCGGCTTGTAAACGCTCTAAGATCTGCCGCCGTTTGTCTTTATTCATGTCATTCCTGAGCATTAACTACCAAGCCGTACCCGTTCAACGGGTTTTTGCTCTTGCTTCGCTGGAGCAAAACGGGCTTCTACTGGCTTATTTAAGGCATTTTTTGCGGCAATTAATAAGCCCATAGCGATAAAGGCACCAGGTGGTAAGAGTGCCAATAAAAAGGGGCTCTCCAACTGAAAAAGCTCGATTCTCAGCCCTGATGCCCAAGAGCCAAGTAACAGTTCTGCCCCATCAAATAATGTGCCTTGACCCATCACTTCTCGAACTGCACCAAGTAAGGCCAGCACCAAAGTAAAGCCAATGCCCATCATGAAACCGTCCCATGCAGCCAGTTTCAGGGTATTTTTAGAGGCAAAGGCTTCGGCTCGACCAATGATGACGCAATTGGTCACAATCAAGGGTAGGAAGATCCCCAGTGACAGATATAGCCCGTAAGCGTAAGCATTAACCAATAACTGAACGCAAGTAACCAGTGCTGCAATGATCATGACATACACTGGAATGCGGATCTCATTGGGAATGCTATGACGCAGTAAGGACACCAAGATGTTCGAGCTTAGTAACACGACCATGGTGGCAAACCCGAGCCCAAGGGCATTGGTTAGGGTGTTTGTAACAGCCAGTAGGGGGCAAAGCCCAAGCAGTTGCACAATACCTGGATTATTTTTCCACAGGCTTTGCCAAACGATATCGCGGTATGCGCTCATATTGATGCTCCACACGTAGGCCCATTCATCAGACTTTGTTGATGGTATTGAAAATAGATCAGCGCATTTTTTACGGCTTTCACGTAAGCCCGAGGCGTGAGCGTTGCACCGGTGAATTGATCAAAGTCACCACCATCACGTTTAACCGCAAAGCGCGGATCGTTTTCGCTCTCGAGACGGTAACCTACAAAATTATCAACCCAATTGGAGCGACGTTTATCAATTAAATCGCCAAGCCCCGGTGTTTCACTGTGGCTTAGTGTACGTACTCCCAGTAATTGTCCTTGCCAATCGATGCCGACAATTAAGGCGATTTGGCCGTTGTAACCGTCGGGAGCAATGGCCTCTAGAGCGACTGCGGTTGGTTGGCCATCGTATGTGGCAATAAAAGCGGCCATGGGTTGTTCGGTGCCTAAAAATTGCGAACTGTATTGCCAATAACATTGCTCTGCCGGCTGATTGTTATACAACTCGCTTGGGATCAGCTGTGCAATGGTATTGAGTAATTGCTGTTGCTGTTGCTCGGCAATGCGTGTTTTGGTTGCACTGTGGGTAAGGGCGACCAAGGTGGTAGCGGCTAGCCCAAATAGCCCTAAAATTAGGCCGTTTTTTTTCATGGATTGGATCACAGTTTAGCTCCGGTGGCCGTAGGTCGTAGGGCGGGTGTAGTGATCAATTAAGGGCACGGTTAGGTTTGCAAGCATGACGGCAAAGGCAACGGCATCTGGGTAACCGCCAATACTGCGGATCAGATAGACCAACAAACCAATGAGGGCACCAAAAACCAAGCGCCCGCGCACGCTGGTGGCCGCCGTTACTGGATCGGTCAAAATAAAAAATGCGGCGAACATGGTGGCACCAGAGGTGAGGTGGAACCACACGCCAGCGCTGCCATCGGGATCAATCAACACGTCGAACAAACTGCATACGGCTAAACTACTTAAAAAAGCCACCGGCAGGTGCCAGCGAATGATTTTTAATTTCAGTAGCATTAAACCACCGGCTAAAAATGCCAGATTCAGCCATAGCCACGCTTGTTGTGACAGCTGGGCAAACATGGGTTTGGCTAAGGCTTCTGAAACCGTAAATCCGAGGGTGAGATCGGTTTTAATGCTGTCTAAAGGCGTTGCCATGGTCGTGCCATCAATCCCTAAGCGTAATTGCTCGAGCGATAGCTCAAGGCTGTGTTGTCCCCCAAAGATAACGCTGAATGTTTGGCTCAGATCTAAAGGATGCTGGGCAAGCATTTGCGCTGGCAGCCAATACGTCATGATGGCTGGAAAGGAGATTAATAAGGTGACGTATGCGACCATCGCGGGGTTGAAAAGGTTTTGGCCGATTCCGCCGTAAACCTGTTTCGCAATCGCAATCGCAAACACCGCACCCAAAATTGGGATGTACCATGGCGCAAGGGGTGGTAAGCAGATCCCCAATAATAGGCCAGTAACCAGTGCGGTGTTGTCATTTAATGTTTGCAGTACAGGGCGTCCTCGTAATGCCACACAGGCGGCTTCAACTAAGATGCACGCACTTACTGCTAAGGCAATTTGGATTAAATTGCCCCAGCCCCAAAAATACCATTGAGTGAAAACCCCCGGTATGGTTGCTAAAGCGACGAATGCCATTACGCGTGAAGTGGCAAGCCGTTGTTGAATGTGGGGTGAAGATGCGATCTTAAAGGCCATCAATGGTTCTCTTTTTTGGCTTTTTCCGCAAGCGCTGCGGCTTGCTTGGCTTTTGCTTTGGCAATGGCTGCCGCAACCGCCGCGGATTTAGGCTTGGCGGGAGCCTCAGCAGCGTTGTCGACGCTTGCTGTATTGTCGGCTTTTTCCGCAAGCGCTGCGGCTTGCTTGGCTTTTGCTTTGGCAATGGCTGCCGCAACCGCCGCGGATTTAGGCTTGGCGGGAGCCTCAGCGGCGTTGTCTACGCTTGCTGTCTTTTCGGTTTTTTCCGCAA
>JAWXTX010000158.1:0-4530 GCA_044433165.1 Ferrimonas sp.
GATTCGTGAAGGCGGCCGTACTGTAGGTGCTGGTGTAGTAGCAACTATCGTTGAGTAATCAACGTTAGGGCTTACCGCTCTTACTAAAAAGGCACCCCTAGGGGTGCCTTTTTGCATTTTCGTGGCGGCATACTAATAAGCTAAATACGCACGACCGCTTCGCCTTGCACACAAGGATGACCATCTTTATCAAACACCTCTGTTGTTAAAGTGATGATAGGTTTATCGGGCCTGATCTCGCTGATGGTCACTTTAGCCGTAACCGGATCGCCGACGTATACCGGCCGAATGAACTTTAACGTTTGCCCAAGATAGATGGTTCCTGCTCCCGGCAGATGCTGCCCAAGAAGGGCGGAGAGTAAACTCGACAGCAACATGCCATGGACGATGGGTCGTTTAAAGGGGGTATTCGCGGCATAGCTGCTGTCTAAATGCACTGGGTTGCGATCCTCAGACAGCTCTGAAAAGGTAAGTACCTCCTTTTCACCAAAGGTTTTGCTGATTTCTGCGTGTTGCCCAACCACAAAGCTCATGCGACATCCTCCGTCTGTGAATCTGTTTTATTGGCTAGGCGCTGCAGCACGTATTGCCCCGGTGCATCGGCCAGCGCTTTATCCAGTTTGCGCGCATTTACCGGTTCATCGGTGTTGAGCTTATCAAGCCACTGCATCCAACTGACCCACCAAGAGCCACTTTTAATTTCCGTTTGAGCCAACCACGCTTCTGGCGAAAGCGTACTGCTGCCAGAACCAATGTAATGATTGTATTTCCCACCCGGTGGATTGACGATTCCGGCAACATGGCCGGACTCACCTAAAATAAAGGTTTTATCGCCCCCCATCGCTTGCATACCTAGGTAATTGCCTTGCCAAAGAGCAATGTGATCATCAATGGTAGAAACAAACAGCGTTGGGCTTTTAATGGCGCTTAAATCGATGCCACAACTACGTACAGTGAATTGATTCGGCTTCATTAATTCATTATTTAAGTAGAAGCGGCGTAGCATGGTGTTGTGATTTAGGCCACTGACGTTGGTGTTATCGCAGTTCCAATACAGAATATCGAAAGCGACTGGACTTTTGCCTTTAAGGTAACCATCTACGTAGTAATTCCAGTAAAGGTTGTTCTCTTTAAGCAAAGAGAAGGCAACCGCTAATTGGCGTCCATCCATAATGCCTTTTTGCCGATTTTGTTGCTCAAGGGCGCTGACGACGGTGTCGTTAATGAAGGCCCCTAATTCTCCTGGCTGGCTGAAATCTAAAATGGTCGTAAAAAAGGTAGCAGAAGCAATTTTGGCCTTTGCTGGATTGGCTGCAAGGTAGGCCATGGCACAAGCTAACAGGGTGCCGCCAATGCAATAGCCTGCACTATGAATGTCAGTCACACCGGTTGCTTGATGAACCGCTTCAAGTGCTTGTAACACGCCATCCACAACATAGTCTTCAAAGTCTAAATCTTTGTGACGCTCATCGGGATTTACCCATGAAATCATAAAAACGGTATGGCCTTGTTCAACCAGATATTTGACCATGGAGTTCTTGGGGCGAAGATCTAAGATGTAGTACTTATTAACGAAAGGGGGCACAACAAGGAGCGGTTTTTTAGCCACTTTAGCTGTGGTTGGTTGATATTGGATGAGTTCGTACAGTGGTGTTTGTTGGATCACTTTGCCCGGAGTGACGGCCAGATCTCGCCCCACCTGATAACTGTCATTATCTGTTATGCTGATGTTTAAACTGCCTACACTGCGCAGCATATCTTGATTGAGCTGAGTAAGGCCTTTATTTAAATTGTCCCCGCCAGACTCAAGAGTCAATTGCAATAACTCTGGGTTGGATGCGATAAAATTGCTTGGCGCCATAGCATTGACAGTTTGGCGTGTAAAAAAACGCAATCGCTCTCGGGTGGCATCATCTAACCCTTCAATTTTATCAATACTCTGCTGAATTTGTTTGGCTGACATTAAATAAGACTGTTTCAAATAATCAAACCAAGGCATTTGCCATCGTTCGTCGTTAAAACGTTTATCACCACGCTCTGGTTGAATTAATGGTTCAACCTCTTCGCCACTATGGCGCAGCAGGGTTTGTTGAAATAACGTGAGCTGTGATTGCCACCATTGCACTTGTTGTTCTAGTAGTGCCTGTGGCTGCGCCGCGCTTTTTTCTAAAGCGTGGCTGAGATCGGTAAAGTTTTGTTGCATGATGGCTTGCAAACCAAGTTGGCCCTGTTTATTGGCCATCTCCATGTAGTATTGGTTGCACTGCAACAGGTTATCCATCAGTTTTTGATACGATCCATTTTCCATGCGTCACCTCCTACCTGATGTGTACGTATGTACCTATACCTACGCAATAGCGCGGCTCCATACTGGGCTTTGCTCTTCTTAATTGAGTTCGGATCAGAATGAACCTCAATCGAAGTGAACGTATTTTGAGCAGAATAAGTCACCAGTGTATGAAGACATTGTGCGCCGCACAACATTGCGTTAAAAATAAATTGCGGATCCCATCGTGTTTGGTTTGAAGCGATGAAAATTGCTTATGCTGAGTGGATAAATTGCGCGTTGCTCTAGCTGAAAAATCAATATATGATTTTTCGTATATTGATGAATGTTGGCCAGACAGCAGTACGTTTTTATGATCTCGGGCTCTGTAAGCTGTTGGTCATCATTGCATTTATTACATCAATCAACAGATTGAATCTTGATTGTTTAGTGAGGTAACCATGGCAATTAAAGTTGGCCTTAACGGCTTTGGTCGTATGGGGCGCTTGGTGCTGCGAGCGGCTTGGCAGTGGCCAGAATTTGAGTTTGTTCAGATCAACGATACAGCGGGTAGTGCGGCGATCTTTGCCCACTTATTAACGTTTGATTCTGTGCATGGGCGTTGGCCGCATGAAGCCACGGCAGACAATGAGGCGCTGCTTATTGGCGATCGCCGTATTGCTTTTAGTCAGAATAAAGCGCTGGCCGACACCGATTGGTCAGGTTGCGATATGGTGATTGAAGCCTCTGGAAAATTTAAAGATAAGGCACAATTGCAAACCTATTTGGACCAAGGCGTAAAAAAAGTGATTGTGACTGCGCCTGTAAAACAAGAAGGCGTTTTAGATGCCGTTTATGGGGTAAACCATGATTGGTACGATCCAACCACCCATAATATTGTGACAGCCGCGTCTTGCACAACCAATTGCCTTGCGCCGGCGGTGAAAGTGATTCAAGAGCATTTTGGCATTAAGCACGGCTCGATGACCACACTGCATTCGATTACCAATACCCAAACTATTATAGACAGCGCTCATAAAGATCTGCGCCGAGCACGTGCCTGTAGCGAGAGCTTAATTCCGACCACTACCGGTTCTGCTACGGCCATTACCCACATCTTCCCAGAACTGGCTGGGCGCCTAAACGGCCATGCAGTACGGGTACCTTTGTGCAATGCGTCATTAACCGATTGCGTGTTTGAATTGGCACGTCCAACCACGGTTGAAGAGGTGAATCAGGCGTTAGAAAGCGCCTCTCAAGGTGAGTTGGCGGGTATTTTAGGGTATGAGTCTCGGCCGTTAGTGTCGGTGGATTACCGCACAGATCCACGCAGTTGTATTGTCGATGCGCCTTCTACTATGGTGGTGGATGGTACTCAGCTGAAGTTGTATTTGTGGTACGACAATGAGTGGGGTTATGTGAATCGCACGGCAGACTTGGCGCGTTATGTCGCCCAGCAAGGGTGGTAATCACCATTGATATCAGGCAGCGTAAGCTGCCTGAATTGTATTGAGGCAGTAGAGACCTTGTATGATCCGATCTTTTTCACAGTTAAACCAGGATGTGAAGCAGTACCTGCTGATAACGTTTAACTATTGGAACTTTACCTTAACCGATGGCGCGCTGAGGATGTTGGTGGTATTGCATTTTCATCAATTAGGCTATGCGCCGTTGCAAATTGCAATGCTGTTTTTGTTTTACGAATTGTTTGGCGTGATCACGAATTTAGTGGGGGGGTATTTAGGTGCGCGGCTTGGGTTAAACCGCACCATGAATATTGGTTTGAGCTTACAAATATTGGCACTGATGATGCTGGCTGTGCCCAGCAGTTGGTTGAGTGTACCTTATGTGATGCTGGCGCAGGCGCTCTCTGGGATCGCTAAAGATCTGAATAAAATGAGTGCTAAAAGTGCCATCAAAACATTGGTGCCAAGTGACCAAAGTAGCACGTTATACCGCTGGGTTGCGCTTTTAACTGGCTCGAAAAATGCCCTGAAAGGAATTGGCTTTTTCTTAGGGGGTGTTTTACTGGTTGGTTTGGGCTTTCAGGGGGCAATGTTGGCAATGGCCAGTGTGTTGTTACTCGTCTTAGGTGCCAGTTTAGTGGGGCTGAAACAGGAGTTAGGCAAGGCTAAAAGAGCGCCGAAGTTTACTGAGATATTTTCCAAATCCCGTAACGTAAACGTGCTTTCTGGTGCGCGTTTATTTTTGTTTGCCGCCCGTGATGTATGGTTTGTGATCGCACTGCCTATTTACCTCAGCCA
>JAWXTX010000159.1:0-4529 GCA_044433165.1 Ferrimonas sp.
AACGTATTTGGTAAGTACAACTTACGCACCAATGCTGCAGATCCAATTGATGGCATTAAGCTGGGTGAAAAATTTGCTTACGACGTGAACATTATTGATAACGTTATGCACTTAACTTTCATCAAGCACCCACGTACCGCACAGCAAGAAGTGGTTGAGTACAAAATTGATTTGGCTGCCGGCAAATACCAAGGCCATGAAGTGGATTTAGGCTACGGTAACGATTGGATGTACTACAAAGCCGGTGCATACAATCAGTGTAACACGGGCAGCTCTGGTTGTGAGTCTCGTGGCCTTGAGCATGGCGATTACACCAAAGTAAGCTTCTACCACTTAGATTTAGATCAATAAGCCATTTGCGTATCTCAAGTGATAGAACACCAGAAATAGCAATAGGATAAGGCTTCGCCCTATTCAAGCATTGAACTGGTAATAAAAAAGACCGAACGTCGAAAGGTGTTCGGTCTTTTTTATTGTGCTGAGGGCAGAGGGTTGATGCGCTAGTGCAACACATCGACTCATTGCATGAGTGCTGATGTTCATGGCATATACACTACTGACATTTTATGAGCAGCCTGATTAAAGTAATCACTGATATAGTTGAGCCAGTAAGCGATTTTTATATCAAAGTTGGGGCGGTGGTTGTTGTTGTTTAGCGAACTCAGTAAACTTTGCCACTCACTGGAGCTAGCTGACTTTGGTAAGGTTCAGAGCGCCGTGAGTTCACTATCCCCAATTTTTCATGTGGCCCTTGGTATGGGTCACCACTGATGGAGTACATCATGCCGATTATTACCCTTCCTGACGGCAGTCAACGTCAATACGAACACGCTGTTTCTGTCATGGATGTGGCCATGGATATTGGTCCAGGTCTTGCTAAATCTTGTCTGGCTGGTCGTATTAATGGTGCCCGCGTAGATGCGTGCGAGCGGATTGAAGAAGATGCTCAATTAGCCATTATTACCGCTAAAGATGACGATGGCTTAGAGATTATCCGCCATTCATGCGCTCACTTACTTGGCCATGCATTAAAGCAGTTGTGGCCCGATGCAAAAATGGCGATTGGCCCAACCATCGATAATGGTTTTTACTACGACATTGACTTAGAACATCGTTTAACCGATGAAGATCTGCAAGCGTTAGAAAATCGCATGCTGGACTTGGCCAAAACGAATTATGATGTGGTAAAGAAAACCGTAAGCTGGCAGGAAGCGCGCGATGTATTCGTTGCTCGTGATGAGCCATATAAAGTGGAAATCTTAGACGACAACATCGCCAAAGATGACCGTCCAGGGTTATACCACCACCAAGAATACGTTGATATGTGTCGTGGCCCACACGTTCCTAATATGCGCCATTGTCATCATTTTAAACTGATGAGTGTGGCTGGGGCATATTGGCGAGGCAATTCCGACAATAAAATGCTGCAGCGGATCTATGGCACGGCTTGGGCTGATAAAAAGCAACTTAAAGCACACTTAAAGTTCCTTGAAGAAGCCAGCAAGCGTGATCACCGTAAAATCGGTAAAGTATTAGATCTATTCCATTGGCAAGAAGAAGCACCGGGCATGGTGTTTTGGCACAACGATGGATGGAGCATTTATCTAGAACTTGAAAAGTTTATCCGTGAAAAGCTGGGCGAATACAATTACAACGAAGTAAAAGGCCCACTAATGATGGACCGCGTTCTTTGGGAACGTTCTGGTCACTGGGATAAATACGCCGATTACATGTTTACAACGGTTTCTGAAAAGCGTGAATACGCTGTGAAGCCGATGAATTGCCCAGGGCACGTACAGATTTTCAACCAAGGTTTAAAATCTTATCGCGATTTGCCATTGCGTATGGCGGAGTTTGGTTGTTGTCACCGTAATGAACCTTCAGGTGCACTGCATGGTTTAATGCGCGTACGAGGCTTTACTCAAGACGACGCCCATATTTTCTGTACAGAGCAGCAAGTACAGGCAGAAGTAACCGACTGCATTAAAATGGTGTTCGATACTTACAGCACCTTTGGTTTTACCGACATCGAAGTGAAACTGTCAACGCGTCCTGAACAGCGAGTTGGGAGCGACGACATGTGGGACCGTGCAGAGCAGGGGCTTAAAGATGCTTTAGATGCTAATGGCATCGAATATGGGATCTTACCTGGCGAAGGAGCATTCTACGGCCCGAAAATCGAATTTACTTTGCATGATTGTTTGAATCGGGCATGGCAGTGCGGTACTGTGCAGCTGGATTTTGCTTTACCAGAGCGTCTGGGTGCCACTTATGTGGCAGAAGATAACAGCCGTAAAGCCCCAGTAATGATCCACCGCGCTATTTTGGGTTCCTTAGAACGCTTTATTGGCGTACTTATTGAAGAGTTTGCTGGGAAATTACCAACTTGGTTATCTCCAACTCAGGTTGCAGTAATGAATATTACTGATAATCAGGCAGATTACGTGGAACAAGTCGTACAAATGTTGCGCAAACACAACATTCGTGCCAAAGCTGACTTGAGAAACGAAAAGATTGGCTTTAAAATCCGTGAGCACACTCTGAAACGCGTCCCATATCTGTTGGTCTGTGGTGATCAAGAGATGGAAAATGGCGAAATCGCGATTCGTACAAGAAATGGTGTTGATTTAGGAAAAATGACCATCGAGCAATTTGCCGAGTCACTTTCTAAAGAGATCAGTACCCGTAGTCTTAATATGCTGGAGGAATAAGCGATTAAAGGCGCAAAGAAACAAAGTCCTGTCGATAAGGATCGTAACCGTATCAATGGTGAAATTCGAGCTCGTGAAGTGCGCTTAATTGACGCAGAAGGCGAGCAAGCAGGCATCCAAACTTTGGACGTCGCGTTGAAGATGGCAGCCAACGCTGAGCTTGATCTTGTTGAGATAAGCCCGAACGCTGAGCCGCCAGTATGTCGCATCATGGACTACGGTAAGTTCCTGTACGAAAAGAGTAAAGCGGCTAACGAGCAGCGCAAGAAAACCAAACAGATTCAGGTCAAAGAACTTAAGTTCCGGCCTGGAACTGATGTAGGCGACTATCAGGTAAAACTACGCAACCTGGTTCGCTTCTTGGAAGACGGAGACAAAGTGAAATGTACACTGCGTTTTCGTGGTCGTGAAATGGCGCACCAACAATTGGGTTTTGACCTTCTAAATCGAATTAAAGACGATGTAGAAGAGTTTGGCCAAATTGAAGCTTTCCCGAAAATGGAAGGCCGCCAAGCCATTATGGTTATCGCACCGAAAAAGAAACAGTAAGTGCATACAAGTAAGAAAGAAGGCTGAGGCGCTTCGTCTCAGCTTTCTTTGTTCGCCTTACAGTTCATTAACTTAACAATGCGGAGTTTCTTCCATGCCGAAGATGAAATCTCACCGAGGTGCTGCAAAGCGCTTCAAAAAAACCGCTTCTGGTGGTTTTAAGCGCAAGCAATCACACCTGCGCCACATCCTGACCAAGAAATCCACTAAGCGTAAGCGTCATCTGCGTTCTGGCGCAATGGTTGCTAAAACCGACGTGGCTTCAGTGCAGCGCATGCTGCCTTACGCATAATTGATTGGCTAGGAGTTAAAACATGGCTCGTGTAAAACGTGGTGTGACCGCTCGCGCTCGTCACAAAAAAGTATTAAAGCAGGCTAAAGGTTACTACGGTGCTCGTAGCCGTATCTATCGTGTAGCATTCCAAGCCGTTACTAAAGCAGGTCAATACGCTTACCGTGATCGTCGCGTTAAAAAACGCACCTTCCGTCAGCTGTGGATCGCTCGTATTAACGCTGCTGCCCGTCAGAACGGTATGTCTTACAGCCGTTTCATCGATGGTCTGAAAAAGGCTTCTGTTGAAATCGATCGTAAGATCTTGGCCGACATCGCTGTATTCGACAAAGTGGTATTTACTGCTTTAGTTGAAAAAGCGAAAGAAGCACTGGCTAAGTAATTTAGCTACGTAGGGCATTTGCTCTAAATGTGATGCTTAGTATTTACAAAAAGGGAAACTCTTAGAGTTTCCCTTTTTTTGTGTTTCACAGCGGTCACCAATGGTTTGGTACGACAAAACAATAGCGTAAAAAAATGGGGTCCCAACCATGTTGCGGGTAGGGAGCGTCTGCAATAATGTGTGCGTCATTAGAGTGTGGCAGGCCTGTTAACCAGCGTGATTTAGGTAACAGCCATAATGGATAACTGGGGATCTGAGCTTGATAACACCAATAGCCATCCTGAGGGCGTATAACATGTGGTTGTTGCAAATAAGCTTTAGGCCAATAGTAGCGGCCTTGAATAATTCCTCGGCAACGCGTAAGTGGCCGCCGGCAAAGCCAAGCTAACTGCTGCTGGGTTTCAGCTCGAGCGCTTAAGGGCAATTGGTGGTAGTGCATTTTAGCGATTTTTTAGCCAGTGTGTCTTGTTTATTTGGACCAACCCACTTAGATAAATTGGTGGCTAATTGGTGCTCTTTTAGTAGATAAAACTTCAGTGCCAGCTCCCAGTGTTCCAAGGTTTGGCTTGGGCGATGCTCAACCACTAAATCTAAG
>JAWXTX010000160.1:0-4488 GCA_044433165.1 Ferrimonas sp.
GCCGAAGCTCGCCATGAGCTCATTGCGCTCATCAACCGTTGCCGGCAGCAACACATTCATTGTGCCAGTGTCATGACGGGGATCGGAACCGGTGTACTGAAACAAAAAGTGCCAGCGTGGCTATGCCAGCATCCGCTGGTTATGGCCTTCCATCAAGCGCCATTAGAGTGGGGGGGGCAAGGGGCACTGCTGGTGTTAATTGAACCGGTTGATCCCTTGTGGCCACTAGGCGGAAATGCGCTCGATTAAGGCTGGTTTGGGAGTAAAATCAATGACGCTGATGCTGGAAGTCGCAAATAGCAGCGGGATCTCGCCGGGGATGAACTCCGCCAATAAATAGCCTAATAAGGGCATGTGGGACACCACTAAGATATGTTGAGCTTGATGTATTTCTCCATAAGCTAAAATAGCGGCACACGCAGTTGCCGGATCGGCCTCTGGCACCAATTCTGGTAAGGTAATTACCTCAGGGCCAAGAGGGCAGACGGCTTGAATGGCCGACCACGTTTGCTGCGCACGGAGATAGGGGCTTACTAGCACTAAATCTAGGGTGTGCCACGAAGCCGCAAGTTGCTGGGCGACAGTAACGCTTTGTTGTTGGCCTGCGGCGGTCAAAGCACGCAGGGCATCTTCGGCGGCGTAATATTCCGCTTCGCCATGGCGCATTAAAAAAACTTTCATAAATTTATCATCAATTACTGCCTTACATCGGTTTGCAGTCTACTTGGGTACGTAGCCAGAGAAAAGCTTGTCCAACTCTAGATAATGCTTGTTGTTTTACCAGCCGTCTGCTGAACATAAATGCTATTCATGCAGCATAATCGCATTGTAAAAACGCCATTAAATGCTCAGATTTGATTGTTTTTGCTTGGTTTCCATCCTTTACTTAGTCATTGCACTGCACCCATTCTCAGCGCACACTGAGCCATACACTGCTCCTCGATTTCATTTATCGTTCCGTTAAGGTGGACCATGCCTCCTGTGCTTGAATCGCTGATTATCAGCCCCAATGATCCTCGCCAATACCAGTTGCTGACGCTGGATAATCAGTTGCAGGTATTGCTCGTGCAGGACGATACCAGCGTCAAGGCCGCTGCTGCATTAACAGTACGCGTTGGCCAATTTGATGATCCGCCAACGCGAGAAGGCATGGCCCACTTTTTAGAACACATGCTGTTTTTAGGGACGAAAAAGTACCCTCAAGCGGGCGAATATCAACAGTTTATTAGCCAGCAAGGCGGCCACCATAATGCGTGGACTGGGCCAGAGTTCACCAGTTATTACTTTGATGTGCAGCCTCAAAGTTTGGCCGAAGCTTTGGATCGTTTTTGCCAATTTTTTAGTGCGCCTTTATTCGATGTTGGGCTTGTTGAAAAAGAGCGGCAATCCGTTGATTCTGAATTTAAAATGAAGCTGCAAGATGATACGCGTCGCTTTTATCAGGTACACAAAGAAACGGTAAACCCAGCGCATCCTTTTGCAAATTTTTCAGTAGGTAATGCCACTACTCTGGCGGATCGTCCTGAACATCCCGTGCGCGATGAGTTATTGGCTTTTTACCAGCAGCAGTATTCAGCCAACTTAATGACGTTAGTGGTTGTGGCTCCCCAGCCTCTTATGGAACTGGCTGAGTTGGTGTGTCCGTTGTTTGAACAGATCCCAAACCACAACCTAACCAAACATTTGCCACCAATACCGCTTTACCGAGAAGCAGATAAAGGCATTCAAATTTCGATGGTGCCATTAAAAGAGACGCGTCAACTCACCATTACTTTTGCGCTGCCAGCCATTGATGCGTGGTATCGGCACAAACCACTGACTCACATATCGTATTTATTAGGCCATGAAAGCCATGGCAGTTTGGCCTCGTTATTAAAGCATCAAGGTTATGTGGTGCAGATGGCCGCAGGTGGGGGGATCAACGGTTATAACTTTAAAGATTATAACCTTACCTTTCAGCTGACTGAGGCGGGATACCATAATATTGACGCCATTGTGGGGCTAAGTATGCAGTTCATTACTTTGGTGCGCCAACAGGGGTTGCAGCCATGGCGTTATTTGGAGCGCCAACAATTGTTGGCTCGAGCGTTTCGTTACCAAGAACAAGCCAAAGCCGTTGACATTGCGAGCCATCTCTCCGTTAACATGCACCATTATGATGCCCACGATACGCTGTATGGGGATTACCGCATGGATGGCTTGGATGTGGCGCAGATTGACGCCATCTTGGCGCATTTTACGGTGGACAATCTGCGCCTCAATATTGTCGCACCAGAAGTGGATGGCAATCGTCATGCGCAGTGGTACCAAACGCCGTACCGGGTTGATCGTATCCCCTTAGAGCAGCGCCAACGCTGGTTAGAATGGCCGTTATGCACCGATTTAGCGTTGCCATTAGCCAACCCTTATTTGAATGCATTGGTGGAGCCGCGTCCTGCGGAAGAAGCGCAAAGCGCTAACCCAAGCGTTATTTACCGCTCGGAACAATTGACATTCTGGCACAAAAAAAATGATCAATTTCAGGTGCCCAAAGCGCATCTGTTCTTGGCCTTCGACAGCATTGCTGCCCATGACTCGTGTCGCGCAGCCGCAATGACACGGCTGTATATCAATTTATTAATGGACAACTTGGCTGAATATACCTATGACGCCGAAGTGGCTGGTTTGTATTACAACATTTATCCACACCAAGGTGGGCTGACATTGCACTTGCACGGTTTTAGTGGTGCCCAAGAAAAGCTGTTAGCGTTGCTGCTCCACCAAGCACAGCAGCGTGAATTTCGGGCCATACGATTTGATGAAATAAAACAACAAGTATTACGAAGTTGGCATGGTAGCCGGAATGCTCGCCCGGTTTCTCGGCTCTTTGGGGCATTAAGCTCAACCTTACAATCGCGCCATTACAGCCCATTAGCCATGGCCGATGAACTGGCGACGGTCACCTTAGCGGAACTCAATTTGCATCTCGACCGGTTATATCAGCGTTTCCAAGTAGAGGCTTTGGCATACGGTGATTGGACAAGAGAAGAAGTGGATCAGCAGGCGACCATACTGGCTGAACTGTTTGCCCTGATAGGACAAGCGGGAGAGCCGGTACGTCGCCAACTCATTAACTTAGATGAGCAAGGAAGCGTATTTCATGAAATAGAAAGCCATCATGCGGATTCGGCCATTCTGGTTTATTATCAATCTCGCACGGCTGACCCACGAAAAATGGCCATGTTTTGTTTGTTAAACCACGCGATGTCCAGTGAGTTTTTTAATGAATTACGCACTAAGCAGCAACTGGGTTACATGGTCGGAACCAGCTACGTTCCGATGCATCGTCAGCCGGGTATTTTGTTTTATATTCAAAGTCCTGTGACGGGGCCTTTGCAGTTGTTGGAATCGATTGATCGCTTTATTCAAGATTTTGGCTACGCACTGATGCAGATCAGCAGTGCGCAATGGCAACAAACTCAAGCCGCTCTTGCTGCGCAGTTATTAGAGCCAGATCGCACCTTAAAAAGTGCTGCACATCGGGCATGGAGTGCGATTGGTGCCGGGGATCATGATTTTCTCCAGCGGGAGCAATTAGCAGAGCAACTGCGCTTAATTGAGCGGGCAGATTTATTGCAGTTTATTCAAGAGCGCATGCATGCCAGCGATCCCAATCGGTTGATTTTATACAGTGCGGGTCAATCTCACGGCGCTTTAGCGCGCCTACAAGGTGATCGACAACTTATTGATTTGGCTGGGTTTAAAAATAATACCCGTATGATTGAATTTTAAGCTGGCATACACATACCTAAGTCGCCATACATGCTCCATGTCGGTACGCCCCATTTTTCTTGGGGCGTTTTTGTTTCCGTTTGCCATAAAGCGCTGGCGCACTTTGGTCTTAAGACGATTGCCCTATTGAGCGTACTTCCGTTTTTTTTGACATTGAATCGACATCATCAGGCGATGAGCGGCCAAAACCGTCAATCCAATGTGAGCGGGGGAGAAACCATGGGGCGTGGAATAGGAAAGGGTGTAATAGCGGGCATGTTATTGCTCAGCACTCAAACAGCAATAGCAAGCTATGAAATTGATTTAAATAATGGCAATACTTTGAAATTTGGTGGTTATTTGAAAGTAGATGGGCGCCATGTGGATGGCGAAGTGAATTATTTGGATTTTTGGCGAGGTAATGGCGGAGGCTTTGTTAATGGCAATGCATTGGCTCAAGACAAGGCACAACAGGTTAAAATTTTTGCCAATGAAAGCCGCTTTAACACCACTTATACCCATAATAATGTCTCGGCTTTTGTGGAAATTGATTTTTTCTTAGGGCCTGGTGGTAATCAAGTGATTTCCAATTCCTATAACCCTCGATTACGGCATGCATTTATTCAATATCAGTCGTGGCTAGTTGGCCAAACTTGGACCACGTTTATGAACACCAGCGCCATTCCTGAAACAGCTGATTTTGCAGGTGGTAATGCCGGTCTGGCCTTGTACGGCAGG
>JAWXTX010000161.1:0-4441 GCA_044433165.1 Ferrimonas sp.
AGCATGCCGATGAAGCAGAAGCGCTGCATGATGAATACGAGGTTTCTGGAGGATGTCCTTTTCGCTGGATTTACATCGATGGCGAATTAATGCGCATTCATGCGGACGCCCTGCTTAAAAGCAGTACTTAGGGTGCTGTTTTTTTGTTTTTAATCTATTAAGCCTATTCATTGGGCGGTTTTGGGTGTGCGTGTCTTTTTCTGGAGCAGGCTTGTGCATTGGATTGCAGTGTGGCTCTTCCATGTATTTAATGTGATTAAAAGCGGTAGAGGTCAGATTGCCATTGTTAATGCTTATATCTTTCCTGCTTACGATTTTCGTGCTTCTGTTAAAATGGGTTTGAGCTCAGTATCGGTACGTTAAAGGCCGTCATTCTCAAGGGTGGTGTTGGCTTGATTTGCTGGCCGATGCCATTGGTATTTTACTTGGTTATTTCGCGGTTTTTTTGGGGGATTTTGAGCTGTTGAGTGTTTAAATTCCCTTGAGGGTTTTACGGGGATTAAGATTTAACCAGTAACAAAAAAGCCCATAACTCATTGAGCTACGGGCTTTTTTGTATTGAATTCGTGGTCGGCCAGAGAGGATTTGAACCTCCGACCCCTGACACCCCATGACAGTGCGCTACCTGGCTGCGCTACTGGCCGACAACGAGGCTTATCTTACTGTGAAATCGGGCAAATGCAAGAGCCAAGGTGATCAACTGCTGTTTGTTTCATCGTTTTTAATTAATTCTTTTAATTGCTACGAAAACGGCGGCCTTCTTCCATCATTTTTAAGAATGTTTGAACATCCAGTTTATGGTTCTGGTCGCGTTGATAGGCGTCGTTGTAAACACGGTAACTGCCACTGTCGTTAATCACGGTTGTACCCTTTGGGGTGCGCACCGCAAAACGGCGATAATTCCCCAAAATTAAGTAATTTAAAGCACTGGGTTGATAGAGTGTCTCGCCCAAACTGTAATCTTGAATGGGATTACTGCATTGCAGTACATAGGTCATTAAAGTGGGCGCAATACCATAGTGGCTGGTTGGGTAATCTATTTGTTTGGCGGGCTGCTTTGGCCAATGGATCAGCAGTGGTACTTGGCTGGTTTCAAGGCTGAAATTACTGTAATTGTTGCTGTTCATGTCGGTTGTGAACAGGTGGCCGTTTAAGCCGGTTATCACCACAATGGTGTTATCGTCGACTTGGCTTAATAAACGTTGTAACTGGCTATCTAAAAAGTGGAGTGACTGACGGTATTGGTTAAACAGCACTTGTTGAGCTGGGTTTAAAGCGGTTTGCGGGCGTACTGTTGGCAAGGCCACTTCACCAAAAGGGGTGCTGTAATGGGCACTGGCTTGGTAGTTTAATAAAATAAAATGCGGCTGTGGCTGGGCTAACAGCGTTAATGCCAGATCCGTGCTGATAATGTCTTGTTCCGCGGGTAACTGCCCATCAGCATTAGGGTGGCGCTGCGTACCTTGTAACCATAATTGCGGATCGGCTTCTTGATGAAAATTAGGATAGCCGATGGCATCAATTTGGTAACCTTGATTTTGAAACTGAGCCAGTAACAATGGCTCGGCACCATCCCAAAACAGCGGTTGGCGATAACTTGGTACCATGCCATAGAGCAGCGTAAATAAGCCATGAGAGGCTTGATTACTGGCGGCGTCGTGCTGGGTAAACCAATGAGACTGTTGCGTAAATTGGCTGATAAACGGCATTGTTTCAGGGTTCACCATATTCTTACGCCAGCCATCAATGGTGATAAGTAAGACATTTTGTTTCGGCGATTGCGCTTGGCACTGCAAAGGCGCTAATGGGTAGCGCAGTTGAGCTTTGCCATTTATGTTTTCATTGAGTTGGCCAAGTTGTGATTTTTCTAAGATCCCTTGCCGAGCAATAAACCCTTTAGCTGTGGCGGGGTAGTGCAGGGGGTAGATGTCATCTTGAACGATAATTGGCCGATAACCCGTTGCATCAGCCCAGATATGAATTAAATGCGCACTCACAAAACAGCTGATTAATACCCCGACCACTTTGCTACCTAAACGGCGGCGGCGGATCTTATCGAGACGTTTCCATAAGCCGTTGGCTAACACTAATTGTAAGCCGAGTATGCCCAAGGGCAACGCAATCAATAACGGCGTATCAAATAGTGCGGTTAGATCGGAGCTGGCAATATCAAATAAAAAGGGGTTTAGGTGTAGCCGATAATGGCTGAATATTTCCGCATCAAAGGCGAGTAGGCTAAGCCCTACTGTGGCAATAAGAGCGCCAATCCCACGTAATATATGGGAAAAAGGCAGTAGCAACGTGATGGGGAAAAGCACAAATACATAAAGGGCAAAGGCCATAAAAGCACTGTGCCCAATTAAATTAATAACCGTATAGAACTGGCCAAGTAAAGTATCAGGCCAGCCTTGAACGGCGACAAAGCGAAGCCCAATCAGCATCGCCAATATCATGTTGGCAAAAGTAAACCAGTGACCCCAAAGGATCAAAGGTGAGACATGATCTTTACGTTGGTCTGTAAATGGCATGGATGGGCTTCAAACGGCAAAAGTGATCTTATCCTACGAGCAATGATAGCGCTAATCCAGAGAGTAAATTCAAATAGATAGCTTTTATCATTGCCGTTGGGCTAAACGTAACTTAGTCGTTGCTGATAGAGGCTTGCAACGCTTGTGAAAATTGCTTGGCAATAACAGGGCGATTAGCCGGAGCAATTTTACTGTTGATGATCACGGTTGCGGCGTTGCCCAAAGACATCAGCGCCAGATCCGTTGGGGTTTGGTGTTTCTCCATCACTGCCAGCAGTTCAGACAGCAGAGTTTCTACCTGTTCGTTGCTGTATTTAGAGACAATGGCCATTGATATTTCCTGTGATGTTCGCAAAAGGGCGGCATATAATACCGACTTTCTTCGCCAACCCCTAATGCCACGTTATGAGTATTAAAATCGACCAAGCCATCATTCACACCATCCATCAGAATAGCGAAGGGCAATTGGAATGCCGCTTACGCACCAGTCCGTTAAAACAATCGCTTGCTGCAGACGATTTGGTGGCAGAGTTGCACCGTTTGTATACCGCGAAAGCGGGTAAAGGGTATGGGTATTTTGGCGTACCGATCTTGGAAGATGGCCAACCGGCAGGCGATGCCAATCCGCTTTTTAAAGAGGCGATGGTGGCTTGGCAGGCGGGCGAGTTGGGTTTTGTTGAGTTCTCTGCCCAAGCCGGTCAATTGTTAGGGCAAGAGTTAACTAAATACGATTTTGCTGCCGGTGGCTATTTGTTGTTGGCGCATTACGTACACATTGCCAACCACTATTTGTTTGTGGCCCTGATGTCTCCTAAACCTTCGGTGGCCATTTCGCCTGAGATGGAAGTGCAAGGCATGGAACATTTGGATCTTTCCAATATGCAATTAACGGCTCGCATTGATCTTACGGAATGGAAAGCCGATCCACAGTCGAAAAAGTACCTCTCTTTTGTGAAGGGACGCGCTGGCCGAAAAATTGCCGATTTCTTTTTAGATTTTATGGGCTGTGTGGAAGGTATTGATGCAAAACAGCAAAACAAAGTGTTAATGCAAGCGCTAGAAGATTATGTGCATACCGCTGAACTTGACCAAACCGAGCAGCAACAGTGCCGTGATTTGGTTTTTGATTACTGTAAAGCTCAAAGCAGTAGCGGTGATTCGGTGCAGTTAGCCGACATTGCAGATGAGCTTGCCGATAAAGGTTTGGAAAGTTTTCATCAATTTACGTCTGCTGGCCACTATGATTTGGAAGCCGAGTTCCCAGCTGATCAAGCCACTTTGCGCCAATTGAAAAAATTCGCTGGTACCGGTGGTGGGGTCTCCATCAGCTTTGATGCAGGCCATTTAGGCGAGCGTGTTTTGTGGGATCCGGCTCGCGACACTTTGACCATTCAGGGAGTACCACCGAATCTGTTGGATCAGTTACAACGCCGTTTAAACCATTCTAACTAAGTGCTCACAGCTGTTTAATCACATTTAGGCCGGCGTAGAGCGTTAAAGCATGTGTTAGGCCTTTTTGTCTATTAATTGGCACGGTAAATCCAGGTTGTTTGAATCGACCGTGGATGTAAAGATTGAGCTTAACGCCATCTGCCTGTAGCATCCGCAGCCATTCCATCTGCATTTTTATGCTTTATTGATTCAAATTTATGCTGGCCGTTGGGCTTGCACGGGCTGAATTTTAGAGGTGCTGTTGCCTCATTTAACTTGTCTGGTTTTGCTATGCGCCATTTTTCCGTTCGCAATGTTCTACTTTTTTTACTGCCATCGCTCTTAGGGCTGGGGCTTTTCATGGTTCCCTTGCCTTATGATGGCGGTGTAACCATTGCTATAGCCATTTTAAAAGATGCGCTATTACAACTGATTGGTGGCCAAATTGATGCATTGCTAACAGCCGTACTGGTGCTTTCTGC
>JAWXTX010000162.1:0-4361 GCA_044433165.1 Ferrimonas sp.
CGTGGTAAGCCTGCGACGCCCGATGCAAAAGCACCAAAATCGTGATAACTGCCAGACAGCTTCATTTCAATGGGCATCTCAACATAAAACTCACGTTTTATCTCCGGCTTCCAATTCAAACTTTGAATGGACAAGCTGGCATCCGTAGCCAAGTAAGTCATTGAGTCTAATAAACCTGGCATTTCTGTTGCTGTCGGCAGCATCGTTAACAAATCCGAAAACTGCTGTTGCATTAAATTCAGTTGCTCGCGATATTTAGGCAGATTTGCAGCCATTTTATATTTACGTTCAAACTCAGCTTTTAATTCGGTTTCTTTTTTTTCAAGTTGAGCCAGCTTGGCTAATGAATCGCTAATGACAACGTAATACCCTAAGATATTAATTAATACCGCCAGCACCAGAGCCAGTACTACTTTTGCCGCTTTAGGCCAAGTACCGATGCTGTCAAATTCCAATTCATTAATCTGATTAAGATCCATGCTTAACCTCCGTACGCAGTGAGGCCAGCTCATCTTTTAGCTCTAATGGCCCATCCCCCAGCGGCAATACGATCATGTCTAACTTGAACGCATTTTCTCGTAATTCACTGTCTTTGGAAGCAACGATTTGGTGCACTCTCGGCTCAGAAAGCCAACGAGCACTCTCCACTTGCCGCATCATACTGGCAAGATGATTGTTCGAATCACAATAGCCTTGAATCGATACTTGCGAACCTCTTACTGAAACTTGCGTCAAATACACGCCAGGCACCATCACCCTTGCTAACTCATTCATCACCTGTACAGGTACATGCCGTTGTTGCTGTAGCTGACGGATCACATCAATGCGCGTAAGCAGTTTCTGTTTATGGGTTTTTATCTCTCGGATCTCTTTAATTTGAATGTCTAATTTCAAGATCTCCGCCTGCAAATACTGATTCCTATCTTTTTGATTCTGCTGCAATTGACCCAACCACATGCTGATGCCTATCAGCCCTAAAACGCAGAATCCAGCCACAGAGGCTAAGATCATCAAGTATTGTTGCTTTAAACGCGCGCGCTGCGCTTCACGCCAAGGAAGCAGGTTTATATGTGCCATGGTTCAAAGCTCCTTAGGGCCAATCCACAGGCCACCATATAACGAGAGATATCACCTTGAATTTGCGGTTTTAAATCATCATCTACGAATAAGTGGCCAGCAAAAGGATCAGCCATCTGCACTGGAAGCCCTAATTCGGTACTTAGCATCTCTGCCATGCCTTCAATCTGAGCGCTGCCACCACACAAAATTAACGCATCGATATTTTCATGTTCAGTGGAGTTAGAAAACAGTTGAATCGTTCGGCGTATTTGCTGCAGTAACTGAGTTTGGAATGGCGCTAAAACCTCAAAAATATAATTTCTTGGCAATTCACCATTTACTTTCGCACGCTCAGCTTCTTCATAACTCATGCCATAATAAGAAAGAATGGATTGCGTGAATTGTTCACCGCCGAACGCTTGCTCCCGAGTAAAGATGGTTTCGCCATCTACAACCATCGCAAACGTAGTAATACTGGCCCCCAAATCAACTACGGCGACCACTTGTCCTACCCCTTGATTCGGCAGCTGATCGGCAAAGAGTTTATAGCTACGCCCTAATGCATATCCTTCAATATCAATTACTTGGCTTTCCAGCCCAGCCGCTTCTAAGGCATCGATTTGTGCATCCACATTGTCGGAGCGACAAGCGGCTAATAGCACTTCAACGCGATTGGTTTCCAGATTGGTTTTTAAAGGCTCAAAATCGATATTCACATCATCTAGCGGATAGGGGATGAGATTATCGGCTTCGATTTCTATCTGAGCCTCTAACTCTTCATCCGATAACGAAGCGTCCATGGTAATCACTTTGGTCATTACCGTTGAACCGGAAACAGAGGCGGCGCCGTATTTCGCGTGTTTAGGCATTGCTGCGCGCACTTGCCGCATTGCTGCTGCAACCGCGATGGGATCACGTATTTCGCGATCAACCACTGCACCTTTAGGTAACGGAACCCGCGCAAAACCTTCTAATTGATAGCCATCTTCCACTTCTGACAGCAATACGGCTTTGACTTCCTGTGTCCCTATATCGACCCCAACCATCGATGGGATCCGAGGTTTAAACCAATCCGCCAACATGTCATTCCCTGCCTGCTGGTTACAATAAAGATCTAATTAATCCGTAACCTAACACAAAAAAACAACATTTCATTGACTACGTTTAATTAATGATTGGATGGACGGTAAGTATTTAGTCTATTTTGGCAACAGATGTATAATGCGCGGTCTATTCTCACGATTTGGGTAATGTTGGGTGAAACTCGTTAAAGGCTTAATTATATTTTTCCTGCTGCTAGTGTTGCTTGGAATTGGTGGCATTATTGGTCTTTATCAATGGGTTAAGCCAGATCTCCCAAACGTAGACTCACTCAAAACCGTACAATTGCAGGTACCGCTGCGGATCTACAGCAGTGATGGCAAACTGATTTCCCAATTTGGTGAACAACGACGACTGCCGCTGCGTTACGATGAAGTGCCGCAAGAGCTCATTGATGCCGTGCTCGCTACCGAAGATGCCCGTTTTTTTGATCACTTCGGAATTGATCCCATCGGCATTATCCGAGCGGGGGTCGTCCTTGCCACCACAGGACAAAAACAACAAGGTGCATCGACCATTACGATGCAGGTAGCGCGTAACTTTTTCTTATCTCGTGAAAAAACCTATATTCGGAAAATCAAAGAGATCTTCATCGCCCTTGAAATTGAACGCCTATTAACGAAAGAAGAAATCTTAGAGCTGTACCTTAACCGCAGCTTTTTAGGAAACCGAGCTTACGGCGTTGGTGCGGCAGCTCAAGTATACTACGGTAAAGAGCTCAATCAGTTATCGTTACCGCAATTTGCCATGATTGCCGGTTTACCGCAGGCGCCATCAACCGCAAATCCAATTCGTAATCCGGAGCGGGCCAAAGCACGTCGCAACGTGGTGCTAGGGCGCATGTTATCGGTTGGCATGATCACTCAAGTTCAGCACGATGACGCCATTCAAGCCCCAGTTACGGCACGCTTACACGGCGAGAGTATCGAACTCTATGCTCCGTATCTTGCGGAAATGGCACGCGACCATATGGTCGCGCTCTATGGTGAAGAAGCCGCTTATTCCAATGGTTTTAATGTCTATCTCACCATTGATTCCAATACGCAACAATTAGCGGAAAAAGCAGTATTAGATAACATCTTTGCGTATGACATGCGCCACGGTTACCGTGGCCCAGAAGCCACACTATGGCAAGTTGGTGCCACGCAATCCAAAAACAGCACCGTCAGCGCCCAAGCCATCAGTTCGACGACTTGGAGCCACGCTCAAATTGTATCGCATTTAGAAACCATCACTGGCCCAAGAGGCTTAGAGCCAGCGGTCGTATTAGAAGTGCAAGGCAAACAAGCCACCATCGTTGGCGTAAATGGGATCCCAGAAACACTCGACTGGGATGGCATTAAATGGGCACGCGCTTTCCGTAGTGATACCAGCCAAGGTCCAGCGCCCAAACAAGCTAGTGATGTGCTACGAGCTGGCATGCAGATCTGGGTACGCGAAGTAGATGAAAAAAGGCTGCTCGCACAGATCCCCGATGTAGCCAGCGCATTTGTGGCGTTAGATCCAAACGATGGGGCCATCTTGGCGCTGATCGGCGGCTATGATTTTGGGCAAAGCCAATACAACCGAGTGACACAAGCAAAACGTCAATTAGGTTCTAATATTAAGCCTTTCTTGTACTCTGCTGCTTTGGATAATGGCTTTACCCTCGCCACACTCATTAACAACGTTCCAATCACTCAATGGGATCGCAGCCAAGGCACGGCTTGGCGCCCGAAAAATTCGCCGGACGTTTATACTGGCCCAACTCGAGTACGGCAAGGATTGGCTCAGTCCATTAACGTCATGGCTGTGCGTATGATCCGCGATGTTGGGATTGATACTTTCATTGAGCACGCCGAGCGTTTTGGCTTTAATCCCGAAGAGTTGCCTCGCAATGAGTCGTTATCTTTAGGAGCAGCCTCAGCCACACCGTTGGAAAATGCTCGAGGATTCGCCGTATTTAAAAATGGGGGTTTCTTAATAAACCCTTATTTTATTAAGCGGATTGAAGATCATAATGACATGGTGATTGAACAAGCACTGCCACAGATCGCTTGTGAATCTTGTTATCGAGCGTTAGCTCGCCAAGAACGAGAGAGGAAAGCACCATTATTGCCTCAATGTCTCTGGCCTAAATCATTGTTAGCACCGCGAACCTTATCTGCAGCCAATGCTTTTTTGATTAACCAAACCCTCGAGTCCGTAATTTGGGGGGGGGG
>JAWXTX010000163.1:0-4291 GCA_044433165.1 Ferrimonas sp.
ACAAAAGTCTCCTTGGTTAACATAGAACTTCACCTGTGCCGAAAAGCACAGATAACAACCAAGTGGATCACTTTTCAATTGGTGTTTATGGATCAGTTTTGCATTGGTGGTGACAACAACACTTAATTTGGTATGTCGAACTTGGGATTGGCCTTGCTTACAGTAATACCCCCTATTTTTTAGATCGGAATTTAGGTTCAAAACTGCTTTTTGAAGACAAAGTTACCTTTGGGGTTATTGTCGAGCAATACCATAAATTAGGCTTTTCATACATTCATTATTCCAATGCGAATTTCGCCAATCCGAATGACGGTACTGACACCTTTGGGTTGGTGTATGGATATCTGTGGTGATTGTCTCATTTTCTGCTACTTAATTGATTTGTCGTCAATAGATTGAAGTAAGTCATACAACCCACAACAAAAACAATCTATTATCAATTTAGCAACAAATGGCGATATTCATTATCGTAACATTTGTATTTTGTCCATTTTTACCGCAGTTAGGGACGCTTATGGGACAAGCTCGAGTAAATATTATTCCTGCAGAAACGGGCTATATTACCGTCTATGATTTTGGTGGCATTATCGATGTTGATACCAGTGAGCAAGTCATCGCTTGGCGTATAGAAACCATTGAAGATATGAAAAGTAATCGCTTGTCATCCAGCATCATGCCCATCGTTGTAGGAGGAGATGTGCCTGATAATTGCATTGGCATACAATACCCTAACGGCTGCATCAGCACTTTTGATGGCTCAAGTTATAGCTCTTTAAGCAAGCTGAAAATGACTCTCGAGCAATAATCTGATTAATCTATATTACCCAGCCATTAAGCCACAACATTGTCGTGGCTTAATGGCATAGCCACCATGGTTATGTATGGCTAAAGCCTCGACCTGCGGCCGAGTTGGTTACCGGATTGGCCTGCAGATGCGCTACTGCTACTTTTATGTCATTAAGCAACAGTGCCGCTAAGTCTCGACTAACACCATGACGGATCATGATTCTTTGGATCACCGTTCCCTGTCGATTATCAGGCAATGGATAAGAAGCTATCTGCCAACCTCTTAATCGTACGCGCTCAGATAAATCATACAAACTGAATCCGTGATCGCCTTCCGTCAAGGTGTAACTGAGTGCAGGTAATCCGCCCCGCCCATCATAAAATAACTTGAAAGGCCCTATTTTATTAATTTCATCAGCAAGCCATTGGGCAGTGTCCATACAACTTTGTTGAATGGCTCGAAATCCTTCAAAACCAAGCCGCATTAAAATGTAATATTGAGCAACAATCTGACCGCCGGGACGAGAAAAGTTTAACGCGAACGTAGGCATATTACCGCCCAAATAATCGACATTAAAAATCAACTCTTCAGGCAGCGCATCGGCACTTCGCCAAATAACCCAGCCCACCCCAAGGGGCGCCAATCCATATTTATGCCCTGATGCATTAATGGACTTCACTCGTTCTAAACGAAAATCCCAAATCAATTCAGGCTGCACAAAAGGTGCTATAAATGCTCCTGAAGCGCCGTCGACATGTACAGGAATGTCCCAACCTTGCTCTTTTTCAATGGCATCAAGCACCTGACAGATGGTTTCGACCGGCTCATACACACAGGTATACGTCACCCCTAAGGTTGCAACGACTCCGATTGTATTTTCATCAACATACTCTTTTAGTTTATCGGGATTCATGCCAACTTCGTCACCATCAAGCGGCACTTCTCGAAGTTCAACATCAAAGTAACGCGCAAATTTATGCCAACAGATCTGCACTGGACCACACACAAAATTCGGCTTACTGGTGTCTAATCCTTTCGCTTCTCGCAATTTACGCCAGCGCCATTTCATGGCTAAGCCACCAAGCATCGCAGCTTCAGAAGAGCCGGTAGTAGAACAACCTAAGGTCGAGCTCGCTTCTGAGCTATTCCAGAGCTTGGCAAGAATATGCACACACCGAGATTCAATTTCTGCAGTTTGCGGATACTCATCTTTATCGATCATATTTTTATCGACGCAGAGATCCATTATCTCGTGTACTTCTTCTTCCATCCAAGTAGAACAAAAGGTCGCCAAATTCTGTTTGGCATTACCATCTAATAACAGCTCGTCACGGATCAGCTGCGCCACAACAGAAGCTGGGTGAGATTGGGTAGGTAATGATAATTTAGGGAGTTGCGTAAGACTAAAGGGGTCATCATAGATATCTTCTGTGGCTTGGCTTAAAGACGCTACTGAATGTAATGCCATCTGCTTTCCTCCAAAATCATTCGTTCAAGTGCAGTTAACAGTGTAGTAATGATTGGAATAATGACTCTGATGATCCAGAGGTAAGCCAGAATAATTTTTATTATGAGAGCTGCCTTTCCCCCAATAACAATCAATAAAAAAGCACCCGAAGGTGCTTTAATCAAAACGTCGAGCAAACTAGAGGGTAACGTTCTTACGCCGTGCAGTATCTTCAATATAAGAAAGCCAACTTTGGGCATTTCGAGCCGTATTGCTGTCCGTTAATGCGGAGTTCGCTGCGCGATGTGCCGCTTGATACTCACCAAGATAAAAGTGCGCTTGAAGCAAGATCATCTGCGCTTCACCCGTGCTTTTTAACCCTCGACTATTCATGGCATTACGCACAGCCACTTTCGCATCACCATAACGCTCAGATTGCATTAACAAACCGGCTTGACGCATGTAATGACGCGCATCTTTTGTGCGTTCACCTGCCTCGCCATAATACTGAATCGCTTTAGGGATATCTTTAGCTTGATGGTAAGTGTTTGCCAACATTGCAATCGCATTACCATCACGCTCAACCATACCATCTGATAAATACTGCTCTTGGATTTGTGCAGATTTTAACGGTATATCATTTTGGGCATATAGCTGCGCCAGCATTTTGAACTCGCTGGCGCGTTCTAGGTAGCCCTTTCGGTGAGCGATATCCATGGTATATAAAGCACGTTTATAATCTTCACTTAGCATATACATTTGTGCCAGTTGCACCCAATTACGCCCTTCATGGGGGTAATGACGCACAATGCTTTCTGCCATTTTAGAAGCGTTACGATACTGTTTGAGCTCATAATAAGAACCCATTTTAATACTCAGAGCAGGCTTTTTAGGCTGGCTTTGCAAAGCAATAGATTTATCCGCATGTACAATAGCTTGTTGATAATTCTTTAATTCATAATAAGCACTGGACATCCGCAAGTAGACGTTTTCATCTTGCTTACAGGTAAACTTCATCCAATTATTATAATAGGTCAGCGCATCTTGATACTCGCTTTCCGAGATGTTTAAGTCACCAAGCAAACGCAAAGCATTAGCGTGATCACTACCACCCAGTTGATTCGATTGTACGGCTGAACGCAAATGCTTCATGGCCGTATCTACTTTGCCATCCTGTCCCGCATACAACGAGCCAATCATCCGAGATACATATGCCTTATCAAACTCATTACTGGCTTTAATTTCCAACAATTCGTTTAATGCTGCATTGAGTTTGTCTTCCGAGTAAAACTCATAAGCACGTTGAACTTTTTTACCAACCCGCTCCGATACGGCTCGGCTTTTTCGCTCATCAATTGGGCATGATGCGGCCTGAGCAGATGCGGAAGCCACTCCTATCGCTACGAGCGTTAGCAATAACGCAGGAGCTAATTTTCTAGACATAATTTCCCCCTGCCTTAGCCGTTAGCTTTATCCAATGAAAAGTCTAGGCGCACCTGCTGAGCGGTCTGACGCACCGGTTTGCCATCAACAATTTTTGGCTTGTACTTCCACTTGCGCAATGCTCGACGCGCTTCTTGATCAAACAAACGACGTGGTTCCGCTTGAATCACCTCGACATCTTCAACACCGCCCATTTCGTTAATCGTAAAGCTCAAGACCACATAGCCTTCTTTACCATCACGAGCAGCCTTGACCGGGTAGCGAGGTTCAATACGCACGATCGGAGTGGCATCGCCATCACGCGCCATTGCACTACTAGGATCCCCTAAACCCGCATCAATACCGCCGAGATCTGGGCCTGATATGTTTACCGCAATGGCATCACTCAAATTGGCCGTATCTGGCTCCATTTCCATGGGTTTAGGTGGTTGTTTAGGTGGCGTAGGTGGCTTCGGTTTGGGACGGTCACGATCTTGCGCTTGCGCGTCTTGCCGCTCCATCACAATCTCGATTGGTGGCGTTTCAAACTGATTATCATGACGCTTTGCGCCACCACCAATCAAAAACGCCATAAACGAGAACAAACCGAAGGTCACCGCAGCACCAAGAATAAG
>JAWXTX010000164.1:0-4212 GCA_044433165.1 Ferrimonas sp.
TGAACCGTTTTATAATCAGAAAAGAAACACCACAAGTTGGGTAACATCTCCCCAGTACAATATGAGATGAATTTACTAAAAAGTGCCTAAAACAGTCTCCAATTTTAGTTGACCATTACACTTTTGGCCAGCGCACGTGCCATCGCAAGCGACGTTAATTAGCACCATCGATCAGTTGCAGATCGCCGGCCACCGCAGCATCAGTAATCAGCAGTCCAGCCCCACCACTCAGATCCGTAAAGCCGTAGCCACTCTGGTTGATCAAGAAGATCACTCCAATAAGCAAAAAGTATTCTTGGGTGATGCCGTTTATGCCCTGGAACAACTGGCACTTGAGATGCACGGCAGACGGAATAACACTAACCTTACTTTCCGTAAGCAATGGATGATGTTTGCCAAGTACTGCGCTAAAGTTGGCGCTATCGAGCTGCCGGCCACCGCGCGAATTATCGCAATCTACATTACCGATCTCGTTAGTGGCCAAGGCAGCAGCAACGGAAAACCGGTAAAGGTAAACACCATCAATGCCCGTCTTTGGGCTATTAGCATCATGCATCGCTATTGCGGTCTGGCCGATCCAACCAAAGATGAAGAAGTGGTCAAAGCGTGTGACAAAGCTGCCGACAGTTTGGCTTTGACACATGGTGGAGAGAAGCAAGCTACACCGATGATGCTCGAGCATTTACAAGGGATTATCGCTGTTTGGCGCGGCGGTACCGCCAAACAGTGCCGAGATCTTGCGGTCCTGACCACCGCATTTACGACGATGTTGCGGGAATCGGAGCTAACCAGAATCAGGCTCGGTGATATCAAGCGCCGTAACGATGGCTCAATGCTGATTACCGTGCGTCAAACCAAAACCAGCCAGCGTGGTGAAGTTGTTCAAGTGGAAGTTGAAAGCACAACGGCCTCACTGATCCGCGAATACCTACGGTCGATGGCGATTGAATTATCCGGTGAGGGCTACTTGTTTCGGAAAGTGACCAATCCCAATGCTCGACCATCACGATTGGCTAAGCGGTCGACATCAGCTGAGATGAAGCCACTGAGTGAGGTGACTATCGACAACATTTTTGCCTTGGGTTATCAAAAGGTGTGCGAATTGAATCCGACCGACTTCGAATTAGTGGATTCAGCCCCGTGGACGGGGCATTCGGCGCGTGTTGGTTGTGCTATTTCTATGGGGATGCGAGGCGCAAGCATCAGCGAGATTGCCAAGCGCGGCCGCTGGTCTAGCCCGCAGATGGTCATGCGCTACATGAAGCAGATCACCAGCCGAACTAACACGCTAAAGTCGATGATGAGTGAGATCATCGACTAGGGCGTACATATCCAGCTCGAAATTTGAATTGGGCACGGTTATCCTGCCAAGTTCGACTAAGTCATCCTATCACATGGATAGGCGCCGCTTGAATTTGTGACACCGATAATCAAGGAAGCTTGCGCCTGATGCTTTGCCGATTAAGCCATTTCAAACATGGTGCGGGCGTGTGAGAGTGGCATGTATAACCGCATTGAATTGGGGCTGATGAGTTCAAACCCAAAGGCTTCGTAAAAGCGTTTGGCTTGCTCGTCTTTTGCGTCCACGATAAGCAACGGTAAGGGCATGTCGGCTTCAACAATGCGGGCAATGGCGTTCATCAGCAAGGTGCTACCATGGCCGCGTTGCTGGTGCTTTTGATCTACGGCTAAACGCCCGATCAGCACGCATTGCAGGTTGGTTGGGTAGCGTTTATTTAACGGCTCTGGCAGCTCAGTCAGGCGTATGGTGCAGGTTGATAAGGTGTAATAACCAATAATGGCGTGCTCGGCTGAAGTCAGCACGTAGGTATGGGCGTAATCAACCGTATCGTGCTGGCGAGCGGTTTGTTTTAGGTAGGCATTCAGCGGTGCAACACCGCAGTCAAAGGTTTTACGCTCGTGTTTTTTCTTATCTAATTTTGAGATTTCCATCGGTTACGATTTCCTTGTAACGGCGAGCTGCACGAAGGAAACGTGGGTTTGGTTGGCGAGGACGTGCCAAAGCCGAGAGAAAATCAATCGATTCTTCTTGGTTTAAACGGAGTGTCATTTCTTGCTCAATCAGTTGTTTGGCATGGGCTGTTGCCGCATGGGTAATAAAACTGTTTAAGCTTGAGTAGCCAGACAAAACCAGCGCTTGTTCGAGCAGTGCTTTGGTTTCACTATTCATTCGGATCGGGATCCGTTTTTCGACGATTGAGGCAGCCATATAAGCTCCATTTTTGCTTCAGTCTTCTTCAGTTCTTATCGTACATGTGCACCAACAGCAGGGTAAGGCGCTCATGGGAAGTATCTAAAAAGTTGTGAAATGTCGCATTTTCAATGTTAACAAAGCCACGTTGCCACGTCAACTTTGACGCCAAATTGACGCCAAACTAACGCGCGTGGGCTGTTGCTGTTATTAGACGTTATCGGGTTCAAAGCGGATGCTTAGGGTGCCTGATTGCTTGTTTAGGGCAAAGCGCAGATCGTCGCTGATGAATTCATCGGTGTAGAGTTCCGCTTCGCCGTTTTCGATGGTTTTTAAGAATCGCACCAAGTGTTTGACGGCTTTAATGTGACGTTCTGGGAGACGCACGGTTTTGGTGGTGCTGCCGGTGGTTTTGGGGCGGCCGGCGCCTTCACGTGCGCCGCCATGGGTGTTTTGGCTGGGGGTTGCGTCGGGTTGTTGTTCTGTGGCTGTGTTCATGATCGGTCCTTGTTTTTTGATTAAACGTGTCGCATTTTCAAGTTCATTTTAGATTGGGCGTGTCACTTAATCAAGATGATTGTGCGACACTTTTTTTCAAGTAAGCTCGGTGTGTGTTTCGGGTTTGAGCGAGCGGCTCAATAATCTTGATGCGACTAACCGCGAACAGGCAGGTCAGATCAACACCTTAACGGCCCGATTGGAAGCGTCTGTCGACAAGCAGGAGGCCTCAAAGTTTGAGTGAGCTGCGCACGGCCAACGCAGAGTTACAGTCCGTTTTGGATTCGGCCAAAGCCAATGCCGTGAAAGACAGTGATCAGATAGCGAAGCAAAGTACCTCGCTGGCGTTGTTACAGGCTCAGGTTGAGCAGTTCCAGAATGAGAAGTCGGGCTTATTGCAACGTGCTCAACGTAGTGATGAGTTGCAATCGCAGTACAACAGTTTGGTGTCGGAGATGCGAGTCGTCGATGCCAGTCGTAACCAGCTCGAACGTGAACTGAATCAGCTGAAACTGAGTTACGACGATCTAAAAAGCGCACTGCGCACTCAAAATCCAAACGCGCAATAGTCATGGTAAATACAGATACCGATCGCTTAATTCAGCCTGTTATACAGTTATCGCAGTTTGATCTTACGATCAAGAAAATAGGCTTTCAGCGCCAATTGTCGGGATAAGCCGAAGAAGAACTTCTTCGATAACACTCGGCTTTGCTTTCGTAATTTTCTTTACGTTTCGGTCTTTCCACGAATAGGTGTTGACCACTGTCGCAACAACAACTGATGGCTTATCTAGGCCGACAATAGGCACTTCCATCGCATTGCCTCGAATGCTTGTGCTAATTGGACAAACAATAACGTACTTTGTCGCTTTGGCGTATGCTTTGGGGGAAAGCACCAATGCTGGGCGGTACTTTCCAATTTCTTTACCTTTGGTTGGCTCAAAGTCCAACCAAATCACATCACCCTTGTCGGGCACATACTCAGCCATCAATCCAACCACTCGCTACGCAAAGGTTCAGCGGTCAAGTTGTCGTCCGAGGTATAAATATCACCATCTAACAACTCATTCATGGTGAAGAACTTCGGTTTATCACGTTTAATCGGCTCGATAATGATCCTATTGCCGTCAGACTTTACCTCTAGCGCCGAGCCTTCATGCAACTCAAATTGGCGGATCATCGCAGATGGAATGATGTTTCCAAGGCTATTGCCTATTTTTCTTACCTGGGTTCTCATTTCTAACGACTCGTTATAACAAATGTGGTAACTATCATTATGGGAGCAGCAAACGAACATGGCAAGAAAATGATGATCCGCACCAGAAGTTTTGGACACTGAGTTAAGTGAGTACAATTACTAACGAGGTGAATAATGACAACTTGTAATGGTCAACTAAAATTGGAGACTGTTTTAGGCACTTTTTAGTAAATTCATCTCATATTGTACTGGGGAGATGTTACCCAACTTGTGGTGTTTCTTTTCTGATTATAAAACGGTTCAA
>JAWXTX010000165.1:0-4060 GCA_044433165.1 Ferrimonas sp.
GAACGCTGGTGATAGCAGCAGTCAGAGTGGTTTTACCGTGGTCAACGTGGCCAATGGTACCAACGTTAACGTGCGGTTTCGTACGTTCAAACTTTTCTTTAGACATGTTGTGCCTCGGTCAAACTAAGCGGGCTAGCCACTTTGGTTTTGGGTTTATCGAAACCAGTATAATACCGATTCCACCAAAGGTTTGGTCTAAGGCAAGCACCAGCCAAATTTGACTTATGGGCTAGCACTCAGGCCAAACAATGAAATTCACTTGTCGTTTTTCAAACACAACAAACCCTCTTGTCAGCACAGGCCGAAAACAAGAGGGTTTGAATGTATATCAATAAATGGTGCTAATACCCAGAGTCGAACTGGGGACCTCATCCTTACCAAGGATGCGCTCTACCGACTGAGCTATATCAGCACTCAAAACTGGAGCGGGCAGCGGGAATCGAACCCGCATCTCTAGCTTGGAAGGCTAGGGTAATAGCCATTATACGATGCCCGCGAATCTTAACGATATTAATCACTAAGGAAAATATGGTGGAGGGAGAAGGATTCGAACCTTCGAAGGCAGTGCCGACAGATTTACAGTCTGTTCCCTTTGGCCACTCGGGAACCCCTCCAGAATATGGTGCCGCCACCAAGAGTCGAACTCGGGACCTACTGATTACAAGTCAGTTGCTCTACCAGCTGAGCTATAGCGGCACTGCATCGTTGATGCGGAGCGCATGATAGGCAATCCCCCCAGGTGATGCAATAGCTAATTAAAAAAAAATAAGAAACAACGCGCCAAGAGCCGAAGTTTTAATCAGAGTGGTTATTCTTTGACGGTTTTTCTTACTTGAAGGCGTCTTGCCATAAAGAAGCTGTACCTTTTCTCATGCCAATTGTATAGTCGCGGACGCAGTTGTAGGAGTATAAATAGCCGTGATCCATTTAGCTAAAGACCAAACATACCAAGCCTTTAGCCGCCAACAATGGGCGGATTTACGAGCAGCTGTGCCCTTACCTTTAACAGAAGCAGAGTTAGTGCACTTACGTGGTATTAACGAGCACATCTCGTTAGAAGAGGTAGAAACCATATATTTGCCATTGTCACGACTGCTTAATCTCTATATTCGAGCAAAACAACGTCAGGGCGATGTATTGGAGCAGTTTCTGGGGCGAAAACCCAGTCGAAGCCCTTACATTATTAGTATTGCAGGCTCAGTCGCCGTAGGAAAAAGTACCTCTGCCCGTATTTTACAAGCCTTGCTGCAACGCTGGCCTGAACATCCCAAGGTTGAATTAATCACAACCGATGGTTTCTTATTACCACTGGCAGAGCTAAAAGAGCGGGATTTATTAAGCCAAAAAGGGTTTCCGGTCAGTTATGACATTCGCATGTTACTCGACTTCATGCGACGAGTTCGGTGTGGAGAAAGTGCAGAGGCGCCGATTTACTCACATATTCATTATGATCGCTTAGCGGAAACGCAGCCTATTCGTCAGCCTGATATTCTAATATTGGAAGGGTTGAATGTATTGCAAAGTGCGGCCGATTACCCCCAATCTTTTAAAGGGCCTTTTGTGTCAGATTATGTCGACTTTTCGATGTATGTTGATGCAGATAATCAATTATTAAAACAATGGTATATAGAACGCTTTTTAAATTTTCGTCACGGCGCATTTCGAGATCCCAATTCCTATTTCCACCATTACTCCAAACTCACCGAGCAAGAAGCCCAGCAAACGGCGAACCGCATTTGGGATGAGATCAATGGCCCCAATTTAGCCCAAAATATTGTCCCAACTCGCGAACGAGCCAGTTTAATCTTAACCAAAAGCCATAACCATCAAGTGGCTGAAATCCGCCTACGCAATTAATCTTCGGCCATATTGTCCTTACGCAAACGTAAGCTCACTTCACCTGCAGCAAACGCTTTTACCATCCCCTCTCGCTCAATTAAGAGATTACCTTGACGGTCAATGCCACGCGCGATGCCATCAATGCATCGCTCGCCCATTACCAACCGAATTGGTTGGTGAGCAAACGCATCACGCTGCTGCCAACGTGACTCAAAAGGCTCGAAACCAAATCGCCTAAACTGCTCAAGTCCAGCATCTAATGCACTTAAAATTATAGACAACAATGTATTACGATCAATTAATTGCGTGGATTGCTCTTGCAGATCTGCCCATGGCTGATCAATCTCATTGAGATAGGGCAGCGACACATTAATACCACAACCAATCACTAACTCTGCCGGCTCGCCCATCTGCCCTTGCACCTCAATTAAGATCCCACCGAGTTTGCGCTGCTGATAATAAAGATCATTCGGCCACTTTACTTGGATACCCGTAAACTGGCACCGTTCTAATGCCTCAGCCAGGATGATGCCAATTACTAAACTTAATCCACTGGCAGCAGCCATACCTTGTTCTAAACGATAGAAATAGGAAAAGCACAATTGGCTGGCTAATGGGGAGAACCACGAACGCCCCCGTCGACCACGGCCTGCAGTTTGCCATTCAGCGATACACACTTCACCGTTTTTACATTCCATTCGGCGCTGTAATAAAACGTCATTAGTTGAACCAATTTGCCAATGCAGATGAATAGGAGCGGCTCGTGGTGTTAATCGTTCGGCATCATATAAACTCAGCGGAGCGGCTAACCGATAGCCTTTACCTCGTACCCGAAAGATCTCAATGCCAAGATCCGATAACGCTTTAATGTGATTATGAATAGCGGCCCTAGAGACACCGATAAGTCGCGCAAGATCAGAACCCGAATGAAAATGGCCATCGGCCATCGCACGTACTAAAACAGCACGTGACGCCGTTACGTTCATTACCATATTGACTGCCCTTCAGAATTGAGTAAACGTACCTCAGGCTCTAATAAGACGCCAAATTTTGAATGGACCTGTGCGACTACGTACTGTGCTAATTTCAACACATCTTGCGCTGTTGCATTACCAAGATTAACTAACACTAAAGCTTGCTGCTGATGTACCTGAGCACCGCCGATGGTTTTCCCTTTTAACTGGCACTGCTCGATCAACCATCCAGCGGCCAATTTCATTCCTGCTGGATCGGCATACCCAGGTACACTAGGATAGCGTGCCTGTAACTCTGAAAAACACTCGAAACTAATCACAGGATTTTTAAAAAAACTACCAGCATTACCCAGTCGAGTAGGATCCGGCAATTTACTTTGGCGAGTATAGACAACCGTTTTATAAATCATTTCTGGATCAGGCGCAGTTAACTGCTGCAACGGGCCATAGCTGATCTTCGGCTGCCAATGCTTAGGCAAAAATAAACCAACCGCAACGACCATCCCTCGACCCCGTAACTGCTTTTTAAATATAGAGTCACGGTAACCAAACTGGCAGATCTGCGCCGTCATTCGCTCCACTTGGCCACTTTCAAAATCAAACCAGTCTACGTATTGGCAAAATTCTGCGAAATCAGCACCATAAGCACCAATATTTTGAATCGGTGCTGCACCAGCGGTACCAGGGATCAACGCTAAATTCTCTAAACCAGGGATCCCTTGATCTAAGGTCCAACGAACAATAGATGGCCACTCTTCTCCACCCCCTAAGTGCACATAATGGCCATTATCATCCTCATGCAACACTCGCCCCTGAATTTGATTACGGATAATTAATCCATCAAAGGCTTCGGTAAATAGCACATTACTGCCACTCCCTAAAATGACTTTGGGCAGCTTTGCTATTTCAGATATTTTGAGAAGTTGCGAAAGCTCAGAAACAGACGTAATGGTGATCGCAGCCTGTGCAGAGCAAGAGATCCCAAAAGAGCACCAAGAAGTCAGATCCTGCCCATAAGAAATAACCAAAGACATAAAACAGAAGTGAGGAAAAAATTAAGGTACGCGCATAGTACGAGAAAGCTTATGGCTTTGATAGCCGAAGGATAAAAGCTTATCAATATGGCTGTGGATATCAACAAACACAAACGCCGCCCCCAACCCCCACCAAAGGGGAGATCATTGGCGTCTTTAAGCCAAAATAACACCCGTAATATATAAAAATAACCAAACGCAAAAAGCCCAAGT
>JAWXTX010000166.1:0-4053 GCA_044433165.1 Ferrimonas sp.
CAATCTAAGCGCCCCATTGCCGTAATTTGCGCCCGCATTTGAGGGTAGATTTGGTGCAGGTAATACACATCGGCGGCGGCGTATTGCAACTGCGCGGAAGATAACGGCCGTTTCAGCCATTCGGTTCGCGACTCGCCTTTATCCAGTTCGAGCCCAAGATAATGATGCACCAACTTGCCGTAACCCATAGGCGCCCCCAAATTCAATAGCACGCCTGCGGTTTGGCTATCAAACAAAGGTTGAGGCACTACCCCACCAAGATGCGCAAAGATCTCTAAATCTTCGCTGGGGCTATGCAGTACTTTGACCACGGTTTCATCTGCAATCAATTGCCATAATGGCGTCAGATCTTGAATGGCTAAGGGATCAATCAGCGCCAGATCGGTACCGTTATACAGCTGCACCAAGCCAAGCTGCGCATGATACGTACGGGTACGAACAAACTCCGTGTCCAGTACAACATATTCCTCATCTCGGCTGCGCTGGCATAACGTTGCTAACGCCGCTTCAGTGTCAATCCATTGCCATTGAGGTAAAGTCATTCCGCCGCTTCCTGTTGCTCATCGCGCAATTCACGACGCAAAATTTTGCCCACATTGGTTTTAGGTAAGCTTTCTCTAAACTCAACCAATTTTGGCACTTTATAGCCGGTTAAATGCTTACGGCAGTGCTGAATCAGCTCTTTTTCAGTTAAGGATGGATCTTTGGCCACCACAAACACTTTCACCAATTCACCAGAGGCTTCATTTGGGATCCCAACGACGGCAGACTCCAAGACCTTAGGGTGTAAGGCAACGGCATCTTCTACTTCGTTAGGATAAACATTAAAGCCGGACACCAAAATCATGTCTTTTTTGCGATCCACAATATACAAGAATCCGTCTTTGTCCATGCGGGCAATATCACCCGTACACAGCCAACCTTCACTGAAACTGCGAGCGCTTTCTTCTGGGCGATTCCAGTAGCCCAGCATCATTTGAGGGCCTTTAATTTGCAGCTCACCGTGATCATCAATGCCGTTTACCACTTCGCCAGCTTCGTTAACCAAACGCACCTCGGTGCTTGGCAACGGTAAACCAATGGCCCCGTTATATTCGGTTTGGTCATAACGACCGACGGCCACCACCGGCGAACATTCGGTTAAGCCGTACCCCTCAATTAAAGGTACCCCTGTGATTTGTTGCCACTTTTCAGCCACAGCACGCTGTACGGCCATGCCACCGCCGATGGTTAACTTCAGCGAGCTAAAGTCCACCTTGTCAAATTCAGGGTGGTTCAACATGGCATTAAATAACGTGTTCACACCAGTGATTGCGGTAAATGGGTACTGTTTTAATTCCCCAATAAAACTGTCGAAATCACGCGGGTTAGTGATCAACAGGTTTTGCCCGCCCTTTTTGATGAACAGCAGTAAATTTACCGTGTTCGCAAAAATGTGGTACAGCGGCAACGGCGTTACCACTAGCTCTTTACCTTGCTCTAAGGCCGGATCAAAAAAGGTTTCGGCTTGCAACATATTAGCCAGTAACGCACGATGGCTAAGCATTGCGCCTTTCGCAACCCCCGTGGTACCACCGGTGTATTGCAAATACGCAATGTCATTACCTTCAATTTTAGGCTTGATGTACTGCAAACTGCGCCCTTTGGCGATCACCGTACGCATGGAAACGGCACCGGGTAAATGGTACTGAGGCACCATTTTTTTTACGTACTTCACCACAAAATTAACGATGGTACGCTTAGGCGCTGATAATTGGTCACCAATCTTAGTTAAGATCACGTGCTTAACTGAGGTCTCCGCCACAATTTTTTGTAAGCTCAAACCAAAGTTTGTCACGGCAATAATAGCGACGGCTCCCGAGTCACATAACTGGTGCTTCAGCTCACGCGGCGTATAAAGTGGGTTAACGTTCACCACTATCATGCCTGCCCGCAAAATCCCCATCAATGCAATGGGGTATTGCAATAGGTTTGGCATCATGAGAGCAACGCGATCGCCGGCTTTGAGTTTCAGCTCATTTTGCAAATAAGCCGCAAACGCACGGCTTTGTTCTTCTAAACTGCGGTAGGTTAATACCGCACCCATATTGATGAAACCAACTTGGTCGGCGTAATCACGAAAGCTTATCTCAAACAGTTCCAGTAAGTTCTGAAATTGGTCTGGATCGATTTGAGTCGCTACGCCAGCGGGGTAGCTGTTTAACCAAGGTTGTTGCACTGGGTGTTCCTTATACAATGAGTTATTGGATATCGCATGGCGCGATATCCAATAACTACCCTCTACAGCGTTTAAGACTGCAAAAAGTGGATCAAGGCGCGAGCGCAGCATTCTGGGGCGGTCATATGGCAATGATGGCCACCAGAGATCTGCTGTACTTGTCCATGATGAAACCAATGCTGGCGTTTACACCAGCCGGTTTTTAATTCTGTAAACCCTTGATCACCAAGGATCAATAACGTAGGTACCGTGATAGCAGAGGTATAGGCTTGCGCTTGAACCTCATCCACTAACATCAATGAACGTTGGCGCAAGCGTGGATCACTGCGCCAAGCATATTGCCCTTGTTGTTGGGTGCTTAAATTACGCAGTAACAAAGGCTCAAGCAGATGCGTTGGCAGATCAGTTAGCGCCTGTCGCGCTCGAACTAATTGCGCCAAATTTAGATTGGGAGCTGGCGTGCGAGCCCGTAACCGCGATTCAATGCCTCGCCGCAACTGCTGTGGCGCATCGCTTGCCTCGCAAGTTAATGGCCCCATGGCTTCGATGCACACCAGTTTGGCTCGATGCTCTGGATAAGCAGCACAATACAAGCCGGCGATGATCCCACCTAACGAATGCCCGAGTATGCACACCGGAGCAACCGGTAATTGCAGCCATACTTGGTGTAATTCGTAAAGGTAATCCATCAGCCCATATTGTGCGGCTGGCCCTCGATGTTCGGAGTGGCCATGGCCGGGCAAGTCCAATGCGATAACTTGGTAGCCGCCCTGCACGCAATAAGGCACTAATGGGTAAAAACTTTCACTGTTATCCAGCCAGCCGTGCAGCGCTAAAATTAACGGTGCTTGTGGGTCTCCCCATTGCTGAGCTGCTAAACAAATGCCCTCTAACTGAAATTGGCGTTCCATTGCAACAGGCAATAATTGAGTCATCCTAGACCCGCACTATATCTTGCAAATTTGTTTGAATTGTACTGCTTTGCCAAGGGCTACTCTACTCTCACGCTCTATTCAACCACCTCAACCGCTCAATAAAGAAGCATTGCGCGCAAAAATTACACCAGAAGCGAATTCAATATAACCTAAGAATGAATTGATAACGGCCACCCACCTTAAATGACCGCCGGTTTTTGATCGCGATAGGTCGCAAAAAAGGCTGCGCAATGCAGCCTTTTTACCTAAAAATCGACACCATGAGGGTTATACGTACACATCAACGCCAATCATTGCTTTTAATTGTTCACGCAGTGGCGCTTGAGCCATCGATTGGTAATAAGCAATACCCGGATTATACGGGTTATCTAACTGCAAACTGGCGTATTGCTCATCCAATTGTTGCCAACCAAGCTCATCCGTTGGTTGCACCAAGTGGTAACTGGCATGGTCAAGCGTAATGGTCTCAGCCGTAGACGCTGATGTTGCAGCAAGCCGCTTTACCTCGGTTTTGGTCTGTCGCGCTACGCTTGTCCAACTTGGAATTACTTGCATCATCCAATGACCTCAATGAGAAAAATATACCTGTGTTTTACGTAATGGCGCATCGACGATTCTTGCCCACCGCAGTGATAAGCGGGCTACTCGCGACCTGGCAGTTTTTGCCAAGTTACTTCGTTTCGTAAATATACCGGCTCGGCGTCTTCAATGGAGATGGCCTCTCCAGCTTGCCAAGCGGCACGCGCTAATGGCAGTAACATCGCCGCAGTCGGCAAACGGTAACGCACATCAAGTTGCAGTACCGGATTAGCCAATAATTCAGGGTAGGCATCAAACCCCGTACCGACAGCAACGGTAGCGGTTTCAATGGCATCAAACCGTTCTTGGATTGCGGCTGGC
>JAWXTX010000167.1:0-4036 GCA_044433165.1 Ferrimonas sp.
TGGTATGCAACGTACCGCCAATGGCTATGCGCCTGTTAGCGGTTTTTTGACCGAGGTTGTACAAACAAACCCTGAATTTCAACGTCCTGAAATGCCAGAGTTCGCCATTCATGAGTACCCACAACTCATCGATTCGGCCAACACAGATCCAACGGATTGGCAACGAATTGCCGATGACATTGCCGAACACTACGATGAGTTCGATGGCTTTGTGATCCTACACGGCACCGATACGATGGCATATACCGCCTCAGCGCTTTCGTTCATGTTACAGGGGCTGGCTAAACCGGTTATTGTTACCGGCTCACAGATCCCACTGGTTGAGCTGCGCTCCGATGGTCAGAGTAACCTTCTCAACGCTCTCTATATTGCGGCACATTACCCAATTGCCGAAGTGTGCCTGTTTTTCAATAATGTATTGTTGCGTGGTAACCGCAGTACCAAAGTTCACGCAGATGGCTTTGCCGCATTTGATAGCCCGAACCTAGCGCCGTTATTGAATGCTGGCATTGAAATTGTGGTTAATGAGCCGGCCTTGCCGGCGCCACCAAGTGGAACTCCCCTCACCGTAACACCGATAGCAACTCAAGCCATTGGCGTCGTCACGCTGTATCCGGGGATCAGTACTGAAGTGATTGCGAATATGCTACAACAACCGGTAAAAGCGTTAATTCTACTCTCTTTTGGAGTAGGTAATGCCCCAGAGCGCGCTGAGCTGTTAGCGCTATTAGCGCAAGCTTGTGAACGCGAGATCATGGTGTTAAATCTCACTCAATGCTTACAAGGCAAAGTAAATATGGCCGGTTACGCAACCGGTAATGCGTTGTCTCAAGCAGGGGTTTTATCCGGCTATGATATGACAATTGAGGCGGCATTAACCAAGCTCCACTATCTGTTATCACAACCACTGAGCTTTACTGAACGTTGCCAACAAGTGCAGCAATCTTTAAGAGGTGAATTAAGCCACTAGCTGTCTCTTGGGGTGGCAATTTCCGAGCCAAATAAAAACCTCCTATTGGAGATTTTTATTGTTCGAAGCGCTTATACAGCCGGTTGCGTTAGTGGAAAGAGACGGTGGTAATTTTCAGTGGTGATCCGACACAACTCTTCGTAACTGATGTGGCGTAGATCCGCAATGTATTGCGCCACTTCTTTCACGTAAGCCGGTTGGTTAGTTTTCCCCCGATAGGGTACTGGCGCAAGGTATGGCGAATCGGTTTCGACCAACAAGCGATCCAAAGGAATATTACGTACCACCTCACGGATCTGCTCCGCATTCCGAAACGTTACAATTCCACTGATTGAGATATACATACCAAGCTCAATGGCCGCTTTTGCCATTGGCCAGTCTTCCGTAAAACAATGCAACACGCCAGTAACAGGGCCATGCTGGCGCAGCATTTCGAGTGTATCTTCTTTGGCTTCGCGAGTATGGATAATCACCGGTTTATTCAATGCCTTCGCAATCGCAATATGATCGGCAAATGCTTGTTTTTGCTCTTCTATCGAACTGGTGTCGTAGTGGTAATCCAAGCCCGTTTCACCTAAGGCAACCACCGCAGGATCAGCGGCATGCGTTACCAGCCACTCACGGTCATAGCCCTCTTTAATGTCCAAAGGGTGAATACCGCATGAAATAGCGACCTGTGGATGCGCACTGGCCAGCGCCTTCATTCTTAGATAGCCTTGTTGGCTCACTGATACGCATAACATTTGGCTGACGCCAGCCCCTTGGGCTGCGGCTAAAACAGAGGCTAATGCCGAGGGATCATCGCCTTCAACAAGGCGATCTAAATGACAATGGGAATCTACTAACACATTTACTACCGGCACAATAAAAACTGCCTTCAGGGTAATCAGATCCGCTAATGAATGCCAGTATTAGACGACAGCTCGCTGCAAGGGGAGCCACGGTGAGATACAACGAATCAAGCGCAAACACGCTAAAGCTACATCGTTGAGGTGAAGTGATCTTGGCTAGCAACGCCGACCAGTTCTTTTTCAATACGCTCTTTATGCGGATTATTCTCTAACTGAAATGCTAGCCCCACCCCTGGCGGACGGCCGCCTTGCGAGCCAAGTGGGTTACACCAAACCACCAAACCATCAAAGGTAAACCACTCATTACTAGAGGATAACCGATAACGTGCGCGGATCACGTCGCCCATTTGGTATTCTCTGCTGGTTACAAAGAACAGCCCGCCATGGCGAATAAAAGGCATATACGCACGATGAAGTTGTGTGGCGGTATCGAAATCGGCCTCAAGTGCAACCATAGACATCCCTGTTATATTGATTAACTCACCCGCTGACGGATTTGCACAATAAGTTGTTGATAAACCGCAGTTAGATTAATGCCACTTTGGCGTTGCATCCAGCTAATTTTTTGAGAAACCGATTGAACAGCACAATAATGCTTAGCAAACCACTGTGGCTGACTTCGGCCAATAAACAGCAATTCAAAGTACAATACTTTCAACGCTAATGGGGCAAGTTCGGCTTCAATGGCAGCCAAATCCGCGGTAACAATCCCTGATTTAATGCTGGTGCGCCACCACTGTCGCCACAATTGTAACTGCGGAATTTGATTTTCAGCCAGCGCCTGTTTAATGGCTAATGGGCCACCTAACAAGGCCGACCAATACGGCCACTCTTGCAACGTTTCCATTGCCGCATCCCCTAAAAAATGGCGATATTGGGCGGCATTGGGCTCCGATATCAGCAATCGCTGACAGCGGCTGGTGATTGTTGCCAGCAATTGCCCTGCTTGGTTTGAAAGCAAGAGCAGGTAAACATTCGGCATCGGCTCTTCAAGAGTTTTTAAGAGTGCATTCGCTGCGGCCACATTCAAGCGTTCCGCTTGATGGATAACCACTACCCGCGCTCCCCCTTGATGCGCGGTACTTTCCAGCTGCCCTATCAGCGCCCGAACCGAATCCACTTTATGTTGGTTACCCTCTGGCAGCAGTTCAATTTTGTCTGGATGATTATCACTGGCCAGTAACTGGCAACTTTTGCAATGGCCACAACCGCTGCCGTGCTGACACAACAGCGTTTGTACCATTTGCGCTGCCAGTTGAGTTTTACCACACCCTTGACTGCCTTGTATGAGCAAGGCATGGGCTAATCGCTGCTGTTGAAATTGACTCAGCCATTGTTGCCAAGGTTGTTCCAACCAAGGTAATGGCGCACTGTGTGATTGTATCATTGCAGGTGCTGCTCTAAAGCCGCCAGAATATCTTGTTGTACGGCGGCCATGGTTTGACTGGCATCAATGGTAACAATGCTTGGATCTTGGGCGGCTGCGGCGAGATATTCAGCACGTGCGGCACTGAAAAAACTCAACTGCTCCTGCTCTATTCGGTCTAGTGCTCCCCGTTGCCGAGCGCGCGCCAAACCAATGCTTGGATCAATGTCCAAATACAAAGTTAACGTAGGGGTAAATTCACCCAGCGTAATCAACGACAACGCCTTTACTGGCTCCAGCAATCGACGACCACCACCTTGATAAGCAATAGAGCTCAAATTATGGCGATCCCCCAACACAATAGCACCACGAGCCAATGCTGGCTTAATGACGGTTTCCACTAACTGCGCACGACAGGCATACACCATTAACAGCTCCGTCATGGGGGCCATTGCTTCGCTACGAGGTTGTTTCCAAATCGCACGGATCTCTTCGGCTAATGGCGTTCCGCCTGGCTCACGGGTCATGACAATCTCGCGGCCAGCAAATCGCTGTTGTAAATACTGCTGAATCGTTTCCATGGCGCTGCTTTTGCCTGCGCCTTCCAGCCCTTCAATAACAATAAAAAGCGCAGCACTCATCGCTTTAAACTCCGATAGTGTCTCACGGCTGCATTATGTTGCTGCAACGTTTGGCTAAAGGTATGGCCACCTTCACCGTTAGCCACAAAATAAAGATACGGTGTTTGTTCGGGCTGCACCGTCGCTAATAAAGAAGCCAACGACGGATTGGCAATAGGCGTTGGTGTTAGCCCATTTATCCGGTAGGTATTGTACGGCGTAGTCGTAT
>JAWXTX010000168.1:0-3899 GCA_044433165.1 Ferrimonas sp.
GGAGTCCAGTTACAATCGGTTAAATGGCCATTATGTGGTCATCAAACACGCCAATCGTTACGTGACCAAATACCTGCACTTGGCCAAGCGTTCTGTTACTAAGGGGCAACGGGTGCGTCAAAGCCAAACCATCGGTACCCTAGGGGCAACGGGGCGCGTCACTGGGGCGCATTTGCATTATGAGTGCTTAATTGATGGCGTTCATCAAAACCCCAGAACCGTGCAGTTGCCGGAGGCCGAGTCCTTAAGCGGCACAGAAAGAGCCCTCTTTTTACGCGACAGCGCCAAGCTGTTCAATGGCATTAATCACCGCCAAGCCATTTTACAAGGGCAAGCCATTACCACTTTATAAAACGCCACCGACACCGCATTCTACGTGGTTCGAGCGCATCAGCACGCATGGGTGTGATTTAGGCCGCACCCGACAAGCGCGATTGAGCGTATGATCTGGCCAGATTATTGGTAGAATCGTTGCCCTCTTTAATTCGCGATCCTAGCAAACAAAGCCATCTAACGGCTGTTGTTTTCTGGCCATTGGCGTGCGCTAGCGATCCTCGTTGTGGAAGTCATACCATGAAAATCGGCATCATTGGCGCCATGGAGCAAGAAGTTTCCTTGCTGCGCAGCCAAATCTCAAACTTAACCACCGACACCATTGCCGGCATTGAATTTTACCAAGGCCAATTAAATGGCGTTGACGTGGTCGTCACCCGTTCTGGCATTGGTAAAGTCACGGCGGCCATCGCCACTACGTTATTGATTGAGCGCTATGCCCCAACTCAGATCATCAACACCGGCTCTGCTGGTGGCTTTGCTAAAGAGTTGGCCATTGGCGATGTGGTGATCTCTTCCGTAGTACGTTATCACGATGCGGATGTTACGGCCTTTGGCTACGAAATGGGGCAATTACCAGGGCAGCCTGCGGCCTTTTTACCGCAACCGGCGTTGGTTGAAGCGGCTCAACACGCCATCGCTCAAGTGGGTGAGGTAAAAGCCATTGAAGGGCTGATCTGCACGGGCGATTCCTTTATTGCTGATCCGGCTCGCACCCAAGTCATGCTTGGCCATTTCCCAACCATTGCCGCCTGTGAGATGGAAGCTGCAGCCATTGCCCAAACTTGCCACCAATTCAATGTGCCTTTTGTGGTGATCCGCGCCATCAGCGATAACGCCAATGATGACAGCGCCATGGATTTTGACAGCTTTATTATTAAAGCCGGTGAGCACTCCGCCAAAGTGGTTATGGCCATGCTGGCGCAACTCTAACCTATTACCATGACCGTAAACGAGTTCCTGTTACTGCTGCAAGCGCCCCTAACCATTGTCTTAGGGGCGGTATTTTTGCGTACGTTATTGCCCGCGCCATGGCATGCCAGCTACTGGCTGCAACCTTTAGCGCAAGGATTAGTGAAAAAAACCCTGCATCGCAATCGTTCCATCAGCCAGCAGCAGTTGGCAGGGGCTTTGGGGATCGGCCTGCTGCTGGTTCTGGCCCTCATCATTGGTGCCAGTGCCAGCTTGCACGCGCTATCGCAGTGGTTACTGCTGGCCTTACTGCTGCCCCCAAGACAATTGCCGGGAACCGATTTGGTTGCCGCCTTAAATGTGGGCAATAAAAATTATGTTGTTCAAGCGCTGACGCCATACAGCCGTGGTGAACTCACCAACTTATCGGTATTGGGGCTAACGAAAACCGCCATCGAAATTCAATTAGAGCGGCGCGCCAGCCAGTTTTTTGGGGTCATATTCTGGTACGCCATTGGCGGGATCTGGCTCGCTGTTATCAGCTTTGTGGCCTCGGAATTAGGCCGGGATTGGACCCCTCAAAAACCCACACTGCGGGCCTATGGCAGACCGGCATACGCCTTAGCTGCGCTATTTATGTTGCCAATTAACGTTCTATTAGGCTGGTTTTTATGTTGCTACGGTTCCCCTTCACAAGCTTGGCAATTACGCCATCAGTTGCAAGGCAACTGGGCTGAACGAAGCCGCCAATGGCTGTTACTGTGCTTTGCTTGCAGCTTAGGTTGCCAATTAGGCGGACCTTGGCAAGCTCAGCGTCAACGGATTGCTGCGCCCCGCTTAGGGCAACAGCAAAGTTGCCAACCGGCACACCTGCAACGCGCTTGCCGATTGTTGCTATTAGCACAAAGTTTTTGGCTCTTGGTGCCGCTGTTAATCGGGTTCACCTTCGTTGTTTATCACACGCTTTCTGCATAAACCCTAACTGATATTCCTATGCATCATTTTATTTTTTGGGCAGATATTTTTGGCACCATCGTCTTCGCTATTTCCGGTGCATTGGCTGCCGGTCGGCTGCGAATGGACCCTTTTGGGGTGTTGGTTTTAGCGGGCGTCACGGCGGTTGGCGGTGGAACGGTGCGCGATGTGATATTGGGGGCAACGCCCGTATTCTGGATTGTTGATACCCTGTACGTGTGGCTTATCTGCATGACCGCTTTATTCGTGATTTTATTGGTGCGCTGCCCCATTAAGCTCAGCGGCCGTTGGTTCCAATTGGCGGATGCCTTTGGCTTAGCGGTGTTTACCGTTATTGGTGCCCAAAAGGCCTTGGCCTATGGTTGCGAGCCAATTATTGCGGTAATGACGGGTACCATGACCGGCGTATTAGGGGGATTAATTCGCGACGTGTTGTGCCGTGAAGTGCCCTTGGTGCTACGCACTGAAATTTATGCCACTGCGTGCATTGCAGGTGGCATTATTTACACCGGTGCCCTGCATTTTAACGTGGCGCAAATTCCATCCATGATTTTAGCGATGGCGGGCGTTTTAACCCTCAGGCTGATTGGAATTTTTTACCATTTATCGCTGCCAGCGTTCGCCTTAAATGACAAAAACGAACGCCATTAATTTCCAGCGGAGCGGCTACTCGCAAGCTTACAGCGCCAGTTGCACGCACAGCGCGGCACTGAGGCTGCTGCCCATCACCACCCCCAGCGCGTGTTGAGACAAGATTAAGTCGCTCGCTTGGCCATCGCCTTCGGCCAATACGATGGCTTGCCCTCGCTGCAAATCGCGATAATGACATACAGCTTGGTGTTGGCTCTGGCTGCCCAAAGTGGCAGTGGTTGCCATCAGCAGCGGCGCCAATTGGCCAGCACTGTAAAGATACGGTTTTACTTGCTGACCATAACGCGCTAACGACACCCGCTGGCTGCGTAAGTCGATGCAGCCGTAAATCATGTCAATTTGACACGGTAAACCGGATTTCACCAACTGTTCGTTCAAATACCCCAGCATGTTATATGGGGCTAAGATGGCTTGGCTGCCCCCTTGACGATAGCGCTTGAGTTTCTGATTAAAAAAGCTGCGAATTAAGACACTGATAAAGGCATTTAGCGTGGCCGCTGGGGAAAATTTGGCAAGATAAAAACAAAAATGGTGCTCACCCACCAAAAAGCCATCGCAGAAGCGATCGCTAATCACATCGGTTTTATACAAGGTGTAGCCAAAATGCCCGCCAGAAAAATCGACGTTGGCGGCGGGGAATAACTGCGACTGCACCATCTGCGCCGTGGCTCGATCTTGCTGCAAAGTTTGTTGTGCATTGCCATCTGAAAGCAGCTCACTTAAATGTAAGTTGGTTACTCCATGGCCTTCAGATGGCATGGCATTGCCCGCTTCCAACAAGCAATCACGCATGGCTTGGCTTAACAATTGCAAATCGGTTAGCGGCTTCATTAGGTAATCCCATGCCCCATGACGCAGCGCATCCACAACATCCGACATCGCTTTATTGGCGGTGATCACGATGCTTGGGATCTCCGGCGCTAACTTGGCAAGGGCCACCAACAATTCCTGCCCGCCCATGCGCGGCATGCATAAGTCCACCAGCAGCAGCTCCGGCCGTTGTTTTGCAAATTCTTGCAAGGCAACTT
>JAWXTX010000169.1:0-3864 GCA_044433165.1 Ferrimonas sp.
TCAAGGATTAACAATCGTCCTAAAAAATGTTTGGGGTTTAAGCAGCCAGTCGTTATTTTCAAAGAACTGACAGTGGCTGATTGATATTAGAGAGTGTCGCACTTCGAAGTTGAATTCAGGGGTAAGTATTTTAGAACACTCAACTGCGTTAGTTTTTGATATTAAAACGCAAAAAAGCCGCTAAATAGCGGCTTTTTTATTCAAGCTAAAATCAGAAAGTCATCGAACTTTGGACATAAAAAGTTCGACCATACGAATCCGTATAGCGTGGGTCATAACCAACTTGGTGACCTGCACCACCAGAACGTAAGCTGAGTGCCGGCTCTTCATCCAATAGATTGTTAATACCGACGGCAACATCCCAGTTGTCAGTGACGTTATATTTAGATTGTAGATCAAACTTAACGTAACTCGGCACTTGTAACTGTACCGCCACACAATCGCCAAAGGCGTCTACTTCCGTCACCGAACAAGCATCGACCGTTTGTAATTGATCACGATAACCAGAGCGGTAGTTTGCCGTTAAATTATGGTAAAAATCACCATGTTCAAAGCCAAGATTGGCCTGCCCGATTAAACGGAACGTCACGGCATTATTATCGCCAAATTGTCCCATGCTGGTGATCCACTCATCCGTTGTACCTGGGCGAGTGTATTCACTGTCAATCATATAAGTACTCGTAAAACCAAAATGCACAACACCTGTAGCAAAGGCTTGTTGCATCTCTAAGTTAAAATCAATCCCAGCGTTATTCGACTGACCTAAATTAACGGAAGATTGCAAAATAGCCAATTCATCAATGCCAGTGGCCGTATTGGTTTTATAAGTAAACAAATCATAGTAACGATCTGGATCAGCAAAAATCTGTGCTTCCGTTAATGAAGAAACCAAGTTCTCCATCTCGACGACCCAATAATCAACACCAACACTAAACTCATTACTTGGAGCAAAGACAAAGCCCAACGTGTATTGTTCTGATGTTTCAGACTGTAAATTCGGATTACCTTGCGTATACACATTATATTGCTGTGAACCTGGCTTACACCAAGCTTCTTTGGCATCTCCAGTACCTTCAAATGGACAGGCATAGTTGCCCCCCGTAACCCCAAACTCTGCCCGAGGCTGAGCAATGGCTAACATCGAAGGTGCTTTAAAACCAGTACCATAAGATGCTCGTACTAATAGATCCTCTGAAGCTTGCCAGCGACCACTTACTTTATAAGTCACATCGCTATCTGCTTCGTTCACATCCGCATCAATAAGATTATCGCGTACAGCACCAATATGGTCATAACGCAAAGAAGCATTCACATCTAAATTATCAGCCAGCGGAATCGCCAACTCAGCAAAAGCCCCATAAACATCACGCGAAGTGGAATAAGGTTGATCTGCAGTTAAAAACAGTAAGATCCCATCTTGGTTTGCTTGCGATAAAGTAAAGTCGTAATCATATTGACGATACTCTGCCCCAGCAGCCATGTAGATTTCATTACCATTTAATTCCATTAATGGTAATGAAAACTTAAAATCAATGCCGCGCATTTCCGTCGATGAATTCGACCAGTCACCACTGTATACAATGCCTGCTGCGTCCACATCTTCTTGCGTCACGGTACCGGCCGGAGCAAAAATATCAATCAGCCCCTCCTCAACCGCATCAACAAAGGCCGACTCAATTAACCAACCGGTTGGATAGTTCTCATCCGTGTCATTTTTTGAATAAATCAACGCAGTTTCAAAATCAATGGTATCGGCAATTATCCCTTCTAACCCAGTAACGATATGAGTCGATTTGGTATTGTACTCAGTTGTACGATTACCTGCAGGCAGTGCACGCCAAACCCCTAAGCCAAAATCAACATCTTCCGTGGTGTATCCTTCCGGTAAATTCGCCTCAAAATATTGATCGTAAAGTGGGCTATCGGTTGAGATTAATACGCCACCCGATGGATAAGGCGCAATCCGAGTCGTCATGGAAAAATCAGAATAGGTGGCATCCACAAAGGCGGTAATGTCATCATTAATCGCAACATTAGTGCTCACTAAGAAGCTATCACGCTCAGACTCCGGTTGAATTTCAATAGTGGTTGTATAATCAAACCAGCACCAACCGCCAATAGCAGAGGTATTTTCTGCGCATTCACCGTTCTCTTCAGCGTATGGATTAAAATCGTAAATTTCTCCATCAAGGAAATAAAAGCGGCCATTACCAGGAATCGCATTTGGCGAACCATTGAAGAAATACAGATCTTGCCCTTGGTATTCAAAAGAGATAATACCTGTTTCAGCAAAATCTCGATCGGTCGCTTTTAATTGCTCTTTGCTGTCATGGCTATAAGAAAACATGACATTAAACCCATCGGCATCAATATCACCAAAGCCTGTGGTAATACTGCCATTCCAGCCAGAACCACCCTCTTGCTGCGGCACGCTATAACGGCCAGTAATGGTTGTGTCCTGTACATCATCTTTTAGAATAAAGTTCACAACCCCTGCAATCGCATCCGAGCCATACAATGCAGATGCACCATCGGTTAACACATCAACACGTTTAATGGCACTTAATGGAATGCTATTTAAATCAATTGTACTGCCTGAACCACGCGGAGCCATGCGTCGACCATTTAATAACACTAAGGTGTATTGCTCGCCCAAGTCATGGATTGATGCGGTTGATGTGCCGCCGCCAGTACCACCAACCGATTCCGATGATGTGGTAAAGCCCTGCATGGCTGGCAATTGTTGAATTAACTCCCCCACACTGTCTACGCCACTGCGCTCAATATCTGCCGCCGTAATTACCGTTACGGGTAAGGCCCCTTCTAAATCGGTTTGTTTAATTGCAGAGCCCGTTACTTCAATGCGTTCAATGGCCTTATCGTCCGCGGCAAAAGCCATTGGCACACTGGCAAAGGCGGCGGTTGAGGCCCCAGAAATCAACGCAGCTCGCACCGCTTTTGATAACCGATTCGTTTTTAGCATAATCATCTCCCTAGACGCTGCTTATTTATTTTTTATTCCGCAATCACTTCCTAAAATTGCGTTTGCTTGAGATAAAATCCAAGCTAGACTCTTCCATCCTAATCGCTAAAAGAGCAAAAACTCAACACCTTATTAACAAATTCTTAACCCGAAAGCTCAAAATGGAGGAGAAAATGGATGCTGAGGGGATTTTAAAAGATGAAAACGCCCAACCTGTTTGGGCTGGGCGCGTATTGAGTTTGATCAAACAATCTCTATTTTAAAAGAAATAGCGTAAACCTAAGCCCACTAAATTACTGCCATCAGTGCCGGTTGAATCAAATTGGCTGTTATCAATTTTTCCTTCCAAATAAGCCATGAATCCTTTGCCCCAAAAATAATGGGTACCAACCACAAAGAATTCATTACGGTATTTGCCATTCTCATCTTGATAAGCAGTATCCGATGATTCCAAGCGATTCCAACCAGCCACAAAACGCAAGTTATAGTCAGTCATCCAAGCCAGCATCAACTCCCCACCTTTCGCATCAAAAACACGGCCTAAATTATCTAATTCATGCGCTTCGGTTTGTGCATAAGATAAAGCAGCATAAAAGCCAGGTTTTGACAGGTCACCATATTTTACTGTGGCAACCCACGCAGTATCGCTATCTGTACCGCCTTCTATCGAATTTGTAATATCGCCAGCATTTACCGCCAAACCAAGATACCAATCGTCCATTTCGTAGCCTATCATGGCACCAAAGGCATCGTTATATTCCACTTGCAGCTCATCCGCTTCTGCAATCAATTGATCGCAATACGCCGGTACGCCATCCCCCTCACACTCGGTTGGCACCACGATGTCCACTTCTCTGCCCCCGCGGGCTTGGTATTGCAGG
>JAWXTX010000170.1:0-3852 GCA_044433165.1 Ferrimonas sp.
GGCGCCCACCGGCAAAGCCGCCGCTCGATTATCCGAATCGTTAGCCAGTACATTAACTGCGATTACTGCAGGCCAAGTGGATGAAATTGATGCTGAAATAGGCGCTCGGATCCCAACGACGGTAACCACCTTGCACCGTTTGTTGGGCGCCCGCTCTGATACGCGTCGCTTTGTTCATAATGCCGTCAATCCCTTGAATTTAGACGTACTGGTGGTGGATGAAGCCTCGATGGTGGATTTGGAAATGATGGCCAACTTATTGGCGGCTGTGCCTGTCCACGCGCGGCTGATTCTTTTGGGGGATAAAGATCAGTTGGCATCGGTAGAAGCCGGCGCGGTGTTGGGTGATCTGTGTGATCAAGCAGAAAAAGGGCATTATCAGGCCGATACGGAAGGTTTTATTTTCCGCACGACAGGCTATAGCGTGCGTCCTTATATTGGCGCTGGCCATGGACTTGAGCAGCAAACAGTGATGCTGCGCAAATCACACCGTTTTGGTGAAAAATCCGGTATTGGCCAACTGGCGCGTGCCATTAATCGTGGCGATGTGGATGAGGCGCGTGCGGTGTTGTTAAATAGCCACGGGGATGTGGCCTATTTAAAAAACAGCGATACGGAGTTCAAAGCGTTAGTGCTCGATGGTCAGGTCGCGCAATTGCAGCCGCTAAATGGCCAGCAACCGCACGGCTATCGTCATTACCTATCAATAGTGCAGCAGGGCGCCAGTGCTTTTGCTTCGGAAACCGAGTGGCAGCGCGCTGTTCTGGATGCGTTTGCGCAATTTCAAGTATTGGCGGCGCTGCGTGAAGGCGAGTGGGGCGTACAGGGGTTAAATAAGCGCATTGCGCATTTGCTTTATCAGCAAAGATTAATTAGCCAAGAGCAGGGCTGGTATGCTGGACGTCCTGTGATGGTGCAACGAAACGATTACAGTTTGGATTTAATGAACGGTGACATTGGTATTTGCCTCCCTGTGCAAGATCCTCACCAAACGCAATCGTTGCGGGTTATTTTTCCTATGGCTGATGGCACGTTAAAGGCAGTACAGCCATCTCGCCTTGAGGAGGTTGAGACGGTTTTTGTGATGACGGTGCATAAATCTCAAGGCAGTGAGTTTGCTCATACCGCGTTAGTGCTACCAGAGAGCGGCAGCCCAGTGCTAACGCGTGAGCTGATTTATACTGGCGTTACTCGGGCTAAGTTATGGTTTAGCTTATTGATTAATCAACCCGCAGTCGTGCGCGAAGCGATCAAAAAGCGTACGATACGCGCCAGCGGGTTAAAACAACGTTTGTATGCATTAAAGTAATGAACTCGCCACGCAGCTAAGGAATTAACGAACAGGGAGTGTTTATTGTGCCAAGTCATCGTGTTGGTTGTGCTCGAATTGAGCCGTTAGCGGAGAACTTATATGAAATTTTTACTGATCATGGCAGCGAGATCACCCTAGAAGATTGCCTTGCTTTTGATCAATTTTGGGATCAGGAATGCCAGCAGCCGTTTGATCTACTCATCGATGGTAACCGAGAGTTTAGTTACAGCTTTGATGCATCACTTGTCATTGGCAGCCACCCATTACAACGCTACGTGGCTGTGTATGCCACTAAAAATACCACTCAAATGGCACAACAAGCGGCGGTGTCGATCAATCAATTGCAATTCCCCGATAAATTAGTCGGCATGCTGCCAACTCGGGCTGAAGCGCTGGCTTGGTTAACGCAAATTCGACAACATAATCGCACTGAAGCAGCAAAAGACAGTAAAATAACCCGCTAAAATAAAAAGCGTTACGTATCGGCGTTAATCATAACCATAAAACGTTACTGGCGCTGGGCAATGTGTACATCCAAATAAAGGCATCGGCCATTAATGTTGATAGATATTCGTATTTTTTTAAAAGGGATGGCGATGGGGGCCGCGGATGTGGTGCCGGGCGTTTCTGGGGGGACGGTGGCTTTTATTTCAGGTATTTATGAGCAGTTACTTGAATCGATACGCCGAATTAACCCCACATTAATTGGCCACATTCGTCAGCAAGGCTTCGCATCGGCATGGCAGCACATTAATGGTACTTTTTTAACTACCTTGTTTGCTGGTGTTGCCACCAGTTTTATCTCTTTAGCTAAATTAATTACTTACTTATTGGTGCATCAACCCATTCCGGTGTGGAGCTTTTTTTTCGGCCTTATTGTGATCTCCATTGTGCACATCAGTCGGCAAATTGGCGATTGGCGTTGGCCGAATATGAGTGGGGCACTGTGTGGTTTTTTGCTGGCGTATGTGATTACCATAGCGCACCCATTAGCGTTAGAGCCAACGCTGGTGAACGTGTTATTGGGTGGCATGATAGCCATCTGCGCGATGATATTACCCGGGATCAGTGGCAGTTTTATCTTACTGTTGCTCGGGCTGTATCTGCCGATTATCGAGGCGGTTAAAGGGTTTGACGCCACTATTATTGGCGTCTTTTTATGTGGCGCCGTGTTGGGGTTATTAACATTTAGCCATCTGTTGTCTTTTTTACTGAAGCGTTATCACGGCCAGACTTTGGCGTTTTTAACGGGGTTAATGGTTGGCACCTTGCCTGAAATTTGGCCTTGGAAACAAACATTAACAACGCGCATGAATTCAAGTGGTGAACAGGTCCCCTTAACGGAACAAGTGCTAACGCCATGGCAATATGCGGAATTAACCGGTCAAAACCCACAAGTGGTCAGCGCAATTATTTGTGTGTTTATTGGTATTGGCTTGGTGTGGGGACTTGAACGGTTTGCGGCCCAAAGCCATTAGCTTAACAGTAGAACCTTTTTGGTTAAAAAACGTCCTCTTCAAAAAGCCCAACAGTAACCACCTTTGAGCAGTTATCCACAGTTTTAATCACGGATATTTTGGATAACCTGAATGCATTGGTGAGTGAATTGCGCTTTTGTCTGGTTAAGTTTCGATGCCACTTAGCCACGGCATGGCCATAATATCAGAGTCACCTAAGTGATTTGTTATTCATATTTGAAGATTAATTATTTAGTATAATTGCTTCACTTATCTACTGTTTAATGAAAAGGAACCATTAATGAGCCAGCCCTTTAAGGTACTAGTTGTGGGAGGCACACACGGTAATGAATTTTCCGGTGTGCAACTCTTTAAGCAATGGCAGCAGCAACCACTGGATTACCCAGAGTTGAGCATTTCGCTGGATATGGGGAACCCGAGCGCGCATCAGATCAACCGCCGCTATGTGGATAAAGATCTTAATCGGGAATTTACCTTGCCATGGTTGGCGGATCCGAGCCGTACTCATTGCGAAGGGCAGCGCGCTAAGGTGTTAAATCAGCAATATGGTCCAAAGGGCGCGGACAGCCAAACCGATTTGGTGATTGATTTGCACAACACCACCTCTAACATGGGGCCAACGCTTATTTTACTGGCGGATGGCCTTTGGGAGCGTCAGTTGGCAGCCTATGTTAAGCAGCATATGAAAGAGGCGGTTATCTTATTGGAGTTGGAAAAGCCTTACCAAGAATGGGGGTATCTCTGCACGTTAGGGCAGCGGGGAGTCATGGTGGAAGTGGGGCCGCAAGCCAATTCAGTACTACGACATAATGTGTTGGTTCAGATGGATACCATGACCCAATTGGTACTGGCATTTTGTGCATTAGAGCAAAGCCAGCAATTACCAGCGCTGCCGAGTGAAATTGAAGCCTTTTCTAGTTGCGCCAGTTATAACTTGCCACTCGATAAGCAGGGGCGACCGCTGGCGATGGTGCATCAACGGTTGGAGGGGCGCGATTTTGAAGCTTTAGAGCCGGGTGAGCCTATTTTCCAATACTTTGATGGGCAAGTTGGAACCAACCC
>JAWXTX010000171.1:0-3719 GCA_044433165.1 Ferrimonas sp.
ATCGCAGGCACTCTTGGGCGCACACCCGTAGCAATAATACGTTCATCAAAACTTGCTAATGCCGCGGCTGTCACAGGCTGGTTTAAACACACCTGAACATCCAAATCACATAAGCGCTGTCTGAAATACGCCAGTGTTTCCTTAAACTCCTCTTTCCCTGGGATCTGTGCTGCCAAATTAAACTGCCCACCTAAGCTAGCTTGTGCTTCAAACAACGTTACTCGATGACCTCGCTCTGCGGCATAACAAGCCGCCGCCATTCCAGCAGGGCCAGCACCAACCACCGCAATTTGTTTAATTTTAGAAACCGGTCGCAGCACTAATTCGGTTTCATAACAAGCTTGCGGATTCACCAAACAAGTAGCGCGTTTAAGCTTAAAAGTGTGGTCTAAACAGCCTTGATTGCAGCCAATGCACACATTAATTTGTGCTCGTTGCCCAGCCGCGGCCTTTACCACAAAATTCGGATCAGCCAAAAAAGGACGTGCCATAGAAACCATGTCAGCTTGACCACTTGCGATGATATCTTCAGCAACTTCAGGCGTATTAATACGGTTGGTAGTAATAAGAGGAATAGACACATGCTGACGCAAACGTTGAGTTATTTGCGTAAATGCTGCTCTCGGTACGCTAGTAACAATGGTCGGAATACGGGCCTCATGCCAGCCGATACCGGTATTAAGCATTGTGACACCCGCTTGCTCTAACCACTGAGCCAACTGCACAACGTCATCCCAACTGTTCCCACCCTCCACCAAATCCAACATCGAAAGGCGGAAAATAAGAATAAACTCGGCACCGACACTCGCCCGAATGGCACCCACTATATCTAAAATTAAACGGGCACGATTTTCCAAAGAGCCACCATAACGGTCTTGGCGTTTATTGGTGCGCCCACATAAAAATTGATTCAGTAAGTAACCTTCAGAGCCCATGATTTCAACGCCATCGTAACCGGCACGTTGTGCCAAAATGGCAGATCTCACATAATCTTTAACGGTTTTGCGAAGCCCCCAACGCGTTAGAGCAAATGGAGTGAATGGGGTAATGGGCGACTTTAAACGGCTCGGCGCAACGGATAAAGGATGGTAAGCATAACGGCCTGCATGCAGTAGCTGCATACAAATTTTTCCATCCGCTTGATGCACTGCATCAGTAATAAGTCGATGCTGTTTTACCTGCCAACGAAACGACAGCTGACTGGCCAAGGCATGCACCCGTCCTGCAAAGTTTGGCGCAATGCCACCGGTTACAATTAAGCCAACACCGCCTCGAGCACGTTCAGCAAAGTAATGTGCCAATTTTTGATAGCCACCGCGTTCCTCTTCTAAACCCGTATGCATCGAGCCCATTAAAAGACGGTTTTTTAATACGGTAAACCCCAAATCCAAGGGCTCCAGCATATTAGGGTAATGTGGGTTCATCCTTAAACACCTGTTTGAATTGTTATTTCAAAGATTACTCTTCCGATCTCTGCGACTCAAGCACTGCCTTATATGCCTGTTTACAATTACTCTTTTATCAGCGTCATAGAATCGGTTAGCATCAACTGTTATTTCTCATGGAATTGATGCTAATGGCGAAAAAGCCCTCTTTTATAGGTCGTTTTTTTAAACTGATCTTTTCAGTCATCAATGGCTTTCGCCGCTTGGTACTGAATCTACTGTTTTTTGGCTTGTTAATTGCACTTTGGGCACTCATCAGCCAAGACTCAACACCTCGAATACTGCAAGAAAATACCGCCCTTGTGTTTGCGATGGATGGCATCGTGGTCGAAGAATTGTCTGAAATTGACCCTTTTGTCGCCCTTAGCGGTAAAAACAATCAGCAGCCTCAAGAAATTCTTTTATCCGAATTACTTCATGCTATTCGACAAGCTGCCAGCGACGATAAAGTCAGCGCATTGGTTTTAAAGCCGGGTAATTTAAATGCCGGATTGGCTAAGCTCGCCGATATCGGCCTTGCTATTACGGATTTTAAAGAAAGTGGTAAACCGGTGCTTTTTTATGGCGGCGGCATGGATCAAGCCAATTATTATCTGGCCTCATTTGCAGATGAAATCACCATTAATCCAGGAGGTGGCGTACTGATTGATGGCTTCGGCATGACGACTCTCTACTTCCACGAAGCCTTAGAGAAACTGAAAGTATCCGTTCATATGTATCGGGTGGGCAAATACAAATCTTTTGCTGAGCCCTTTACCCGTAATGATATGTCTGAGCCGGCTCGCATTGCTTCACAAGCTGTTGTCGATGATTTATGGCAAAACTATGTGAGCACCGTTAGCCATAACCGACCGATAGATGAGCGAGTGCTCAACCCAAGTTTTGCCAATTTAGCTGTATTATTAGAGGAAAATAATAATGATCCCGCTCTAATGGCCCAAAACACGGGGTTAGTGGATCACTTAGCCAATGACATCGAGATGCGCGCGGCTCTGTTCGAGCGCTTCGGTTCATTAGCCGAACAAAAAAAGCAGCTCAATGCCATTAGTATCCTTGAATACGCTAAACTGCGCCCTTATCTGCCAAGCCCATTAATTAAAGATCGTGTGGCCGTAATTATTGCCAGTGGCACCATTTTAAATGGCGACCAACCCTCTGGCAGCATTGGCGGAGATTCCACCTCAGCGCTGTTACGCAAAGCACGAGAAGATGATCAAGTTAAAGCGGTAGTCTTACGTGTTGATAGCGGCGGCGGATCGGCCTATGCCTCTGAGCAAATTCGCCAACAGATATTGGCGTTACAGGCTTCAGGTAAACCTGTCGTTGCCTCAATGGGATCGGTAGCCGCCTCTGGGGGGTATTGGATCTCAGCAGATGCAGATAAAATTTTTGCAGAGCCAACCACCATTACCGGTTCTATTGGTATCATAAGTATGGTTCAAACCTTTGATAAAGCAGCCAATTACCTTGGGGTTTATCAAGATGGCGTCGTCACCAGTGAACTGAAAAATGTTACGCCATTTGCGCCATTAAACGATCAAGTTGGGCCACTGGTGCAACGCCTGATGGACAAAGGTTACTTAGACTTTATTAGCTTGGTTGCCAATGCACGCAACATGACATTAGAGCAAGCCAATAATGTCGCTCAAGGGCGCATTTGGAGCGGAACAGCAGCGTTAGAATTAGGCTTAGTAGATACCTTAGGCACCGTAGCTGAGGCCATTGAAGAAGCCGCAGCTTTGGCAGGGCTGGATAATTACCAATACCAAATTATTGCACCGGAATTATCACCAGAGCAGCTACTCATCCGCCAAATAATGGAAACGGTACAGGTTTACCTACCAACGCCAAACACCGGCAGTCGCTTATTGTGGCAGTTACAAACGTTATTACAGCCATTAGAATCGCAACTGCAATTAGATGATCCCAACCATCTTTATTACCTTTGCGTTGAGTGCGGTCAAATTAAATAACGCAGCCGCCAGCCCCTAAACCAAGCAAAGCTCAGAACCTCGTTCTGAGCTTTCTTTTTTATACATCAAAGATATAATCGGCCGCACTTTAACCTCTGCTATTACCCATGGCCATGCCCTCTCTTTTACGTAAACGCATTTATATAGCCTACACCGGCGGAACAATTGGTATGCAACGTACCGCCAATGGCTATGCGCCTGTTAGCGGTTTTTTGACCGAGGTTGTACAAACAAACCCTGAATTTCAACGTCCTGAAATGCCAGAGTTCGCCATTCATGAGTACCACAACTCATCGATTCG
>JAWXTX010000172.1:0-3639 GCA_044433165.1 Ferrimonas sp.
CCTCTTTGTGACTGTTGCCATGAGTGATAACTAGCTCAGCACACTCACGTTTAAACTCAGGCGTAATTTTTCTTGGCATTTTTGACCTGTTTAGTTGTATAAAATCATACCTCTAAACAGGTCTCCAATCTAAGTCTACCGTTACACTTTCCATGAGTGTCGCACTTATTATCTGAATTTAGGTCTGCTTAAAGTGCAGCTTGACGTCCTCTTAATGTTTTAAACAACAAGGTCCTGAATTTAAATCAAAGCGTGATATTAAATTTAATCTTTGGTATCAGTAACATCCTTGACATAACTCCAAACGCTATGAAATGATGAGAAAGAATCTCATTCGTTTAAATATAGCGAGCTGAGTTTGCAAAAAACGGTACTGGCTCCGGTGCATTTATGCCCATGAGGCTCACAGCAAATAGCTGTGAACGCACGGAAGCTGTGGACTCACAACAAGACTGGTTGGGAACTATGTCCGTATTTAAAAAAACTAAACTTGCTTACTCTGTACTGGGCGCAGTGGCGTTATCAGTAACGGGGATGTCTGTAGCAGCAGATAAGTTAGCCGCAGTACAGAATGCTGATCGGCAAATTCAAACCGCGGCAGCTCAGTCGCAACAAACCGTCAATAAGCTTTATGACCAAGCGCAAGATATGCTTTTTGAATATCGCTTATTGGTTGATGAAACTGAAACGCTAAAAGATTACAACGATTACGTTGCGACTTTGGTGGAAGATCAGCAAACACGTATTGATTCGGTTCAGGCCCAAATTAATGGTATTGAACGCACCAAGCAGGGCGTTGTACCACTAATGAACCGGATGATTAATTCGTTAGAGCAATTTATTGCATTAGATGTGCCTTTTGAACGTGAAGCGCGGGTGGCTCGTGTTCAGCGTTTAAAAGAGGTGATGGGGGATTCTAATGTCTCCACCTCTGAAAAATACCGTTTAGTACTCGATGCCTACCAAATTGAAAATGAGTACGGTAATAAAATGAGTGCTTATGAAGGGATTTTAGAGCTCAACGGTCAAGAAAAGGTAGTGGATTTCTTTCATTTAGGTCGAGTGGTCTTTATGGCGCAATCCGCTGATCAAAAACACGCTTGGGTTTGGAATAATGATACGCGCAGTTGGAATGATATGCCGGCTAGTGACATGCGCAATGTATCGACAGCAATTAAGATGGCACGTCGCCAAGCGGCTCCTGATCTTTTCCGAGTGCCAGTTCAATCCGCGGAGACTGCAGAATAATGAAAAAGTTATTATCAACTGCTTTGATGGCTGCAACCCTAACCTTTTCGGGTACCTCTTTTGCAGCCGAAGCGCCAGATGCAGCGCGCACTTTGGATCAATTACTTCGACAAATCCAATCTGAGCGTCAATCAGAAGCGCGTTTAAATCGCCAGCGTGAAGCCGAGTTCACCTCAGAGCGCGCCGATAAACAAGCTTTATTAAATCAAGCTAAAGCGCAGCTTGCCGCTGAAAAAAAACGAGGCCAAGAGCTGCAAACCGCATTTACCCAAAATGATCAGGACATCGATAGGCTCAGTGCAGATCTTGCGACAGCAACCGGCGATTTGGGCGAAATGTTCGGTGTGGTTCGCCAAGTTTCTGGTGACATGTCTGGACAATTGGCCAGTTCATTAGTCAGTGCACAATTCCCAGGTCGTGCTGAGTTCATGCAGCAATTAGGTATGGCCAAAGAACTGCCAACCATTAAAGAGCTTGAAGAGCTGTGGTATGCCCTACAAACCGAAATGACAGAGTCTGGCAAGGTAGTTACGTTTTCAGCGAACGTGACGGATACCAGCGGTGAGACTCAGCAAATGGATGTGACTCGTATCGGTGCTTTTACCTTGGTTGGTGGAGGTGAGTATCTCAACTTTAATCATACCACTGGTACCATTGTGCAGTTACCTAAGCAGCCTGAAAGCTATAAAGTTGCGACAGTAGCCGCATTAGAAAACGCTTCTTCTGGTAGCCAAACTTCAGTGTTCATTGACCCTTCACGTGGCGCGTTACTGCAGGTCTATACCCAAAAAGCAACGTTGCAAGAGCAATTTGAAGCCGGTGGTGTGGTTGGTAAGATCATTGCGGGTCTTTTAGTCGCAGGGTTAATCTTATCCATTTGGAAGATCATTACACTATCTATTGCTTCTGCCAAAATTCGTGCGCAAATTAAAACGCCAGATCAACCAACTAATAACCCACTGGGCCGAATTTTGAAGGTCTATCACGATGCGGGTGATGTGAATGTGGAAACACTGGAACTGAAACTCGATGAAGCCATCTTACAAGAAACGCCAAAAATCGAATCTGGTGTGAACCTAATTAAAGTCATGGCCGCGATTGCACCAATGCTGGGCCTGTTAGGTACCGTAACGGGGATGATTGCTACTTTCCAAGATATTACTTTGTTCGGTACCGGTGACCCGAAAATTATGGCTGGCGGGATCTCGATGGCATTGGTAACAACCGTGTTAGGCCTGGTGGCTGCGCTGCCATTAATTTTATTGCATGCACTGGTATCTGGCCGCGCCAAGTCGGTTACCGACATTCTCGATAAGCAAAGTGCGGGTATCGTTGCATCCCACGCTGAACAACGAGGCAAGTAATTATGTATTACCTGGTAGAACTCTGGGAGTCTGTCAGGGACTTCATGGCCACGGGCGGTGATGTGCTCTGGTTAGTTGCAGGGGCGTTATTTTTAATGTGGGTCTTGATGTTAGAGCGATATCTCTATGTCAGCTTTGTCTTTCCTAAAGTACGAAACGACATGATTGCGCAATGGCATGCTCGTGAAGATAACACCTCTTGGTATGCTCATCGTATCCGTGAAGCGTGGATATCCCAGGCACAACAGCAACTTAATGCACGCATGGGACTGATTAATAGCCTAGTAGCAATCTGTCCTATGTTGGGGTTGCTTGGTACCGTAACCGGTATGATCGCGGTATTTGAGGTTATGGCAGTACAAGGAACAGGGAATCCACGTCTGATGGCGGGGGGGATATCAATGGCAACTATTCCAACAATGTCCGGTATGGTTGCTGCTTTATCAGGAGTGTTCTTTAGCACGCGTTTAAAATCGCGTTTGAAACTTTCTGCTGAGCAGTTAATTGACAATCTGCCCCATCACTAAAGAGAGTTATTTATGGCACGTAAAAGACATTCTGCAGGAGTGGACGAAGCTGAAGTCGACATGACACCGATGTTAGACATCGTGTTTATCATGCTCATCTTCTTTATTGTCACCACTTCTTTTGTGAAAGAGTCTGGTATTGAAGTGAATCGTCCAGAAGCGCAGCAAGCATCGAAAAAGCCATCGGCTAATATCTTTATCGCGATTAATGAAAACGGCATTGTTTACATGGAAAAGCGTGAGGTGGATGTGCAGCGCGTACGAGCGAACGTAGAGCGTATGTTGGCGGAATCACCAGAAGCGCAAGTGATGATCCAAGCCGATAAACTGGCTAAGCATGGCGTTGTCGTGAAAGTGATGGACCAAGTAAAAGCGGCAGGCATTAATCAAATATCTGTCTCGGCGGAGGCCAACTAATGTTGAGATCACTGTTTGCCCTTATTCTTGGTGCTGCGGTGACCTTCGGTTTGTTCTCGTTTTTGGCGTTTTTGATTGGTGGT
>JAWXTX010000173.1:0-3621 GCA_044433165.1 Ferrimonas sp.
ATGCAACAAGCGGCGGAGGCCGTTGCCCAGATCCGCCAGCAACGACCACACCAAATCTTGGGGATCCATTTTGAAGGACCGCACATCAGCCAAGCCAAAAAAGGCGCGCATTGCAGTGGGTTTATTCGGCCATTAGGCGACGCGGAATGGTCGGTCTTGGCGCGCACCGATTTGGGCGTAAAATTAATTACGGTGGCACCAGAAATGGTTAGCCCAGCGGAGATCCAACGCTTAATTGAACTCGGTTGCGTGGTATTTTTAGGGCACAGTAACGCTACTTATGAACAAACCCAAGCGGCCTTAGCTGCTGGCGCTCATGGCTTTACCCACCTGTTTAATGCCATGTCTGCCAACACGGCACGCGCGCCAGGCATGGTGACCGCGGCGCTGCTTGATCCAGCCAGTTTTTGCGGTTTAATTGTGGATGGCCATCATGTGGCATACCCCTCTTGCCAGCTGGCTCTGCGCTGCAAAGGCACTTCGCGCATTGCCTTGGTGACCGATGCCATGCCACCGGTGGGCACTAAGGAGACACACTTTACCTTGGTGGATCGCCAAGTAACCCGTTATGGCGACAAATTAGTCGCGCATTCTGGTGAATTAGCTGGCTCCGTGTTGGATATGGCCAGCGCACTGCGCTTGTGCATTCACCGTTTACAGGTGCCATGGCAAGAAGCCTTACTCATGGCCACGCAGGTACCACTGCAAGCCTTACAACTCACCCCTCCAAGCCCTTTATTGCAGGCGGGCGTGGCCGCCAATTTCGTGCTGCTAGACGCCGACTTCTACGTACGCCAGTGCTGGTTAGCAGGCCAAGCCATGATGCAACAATAAAATAAATAAGGAGTTTTTATGAGCATTTCACCAAGCGTGCTGTATATCGGCATTATGTCTGGCACCAGTGTTGATGGCATCGATTTAGCGCTGGTACGCATTCAAGCCAATCGCAGTCAATTTATCGCCGGCCTTGTAGTGCCATTTGCGCAACCATTACGTGAGCAGATCTTGCAGTTGTGTGCAGATCCCCAGTGTCATTTAGCCACCTTAGGCGAGCTGGCAGTCGAGTTAAGCCGCGCATATGGCCAAGGGGTACTGCAACTTTTAGATCAACAAGGGCTTACCGCTCACGATATTCGAGCGATTGGCTGCCACGGGCAAACGTTATACCACCAGCCCAATGGCGCCGCCCCATTCTCCATGCAGCTGATCAATGCGCCAGTGTTAGCCGCAACGTGTGGGATCACCACCATCAGCGATTTTCGTTCCATGGACATCGCTTTGGGTGGCCAAGGCGCACCACTGGTGCCTTTATTTCACCACTCTTTAATGGCCGACTGCCCCGCCACAACCACCAGCCAAGTGTTTTTAAATATTGGTGGCATCGCCAACGTATCGATATTAAAACCGCTTCCTTTACAGGGGTTTGATACCGGCCCCGGCAACGTATTAATGGACGCATGGGCCGAGCACCGCCGTGGCTTACCCTACGATAAAGACGGCGCCTTAGCGGCTGCTGGACAAGTGGATTTACAGTTATTGCAAATGTTGCTGCAAGATCCCTATTTTCAACAACCAGCCCCGAAAAGCACCGGTCGTGAGCACTTTAATTTGGAATGGCTACAACAACAGCTCACAATTTTTCCAGGCAAACTCAGTGATGAAGACATCATGGCAACCTTAGTAGCTCTGACGGCAGCCAGCATCAGCAATGCCTTACAAGCATTGCCAGCAGGTGACTTATGGCTCTGTGGTGGCGGCGCCAATAACCCCGTATTGATCTCTAAAATCGCTCAACTGTTGCCCGATTGGCAAATTCGTAATAGCACAGACATCGGCGTTCATCCCGATTTTATGGAAGCCATTGCGTTTGCTTGGCTAGCCTATCGAACCATGACCGGCCAGCCCAGTACGGAGCCGATGATAACCGGCGGTTGCCGCGCGGAATTGGCTGGCCAGATCACGCCACTGCTGAGCCATCCATTGCATTGGGGAGAATAATAGCCAGCCAAACGCACCAAGGGGAGCCACTATGGCTCCCCTTGGTTACTTGGTGGTACTCTGGCGTTATGCCTGCGAACCTTGACGCTCATTTTTACGCTCGGTGCGAGCCTCACGCTTAGCCGCTTTTTGTTCGGCTAAGGCGGTGCGCTGCTCGGCAGTGAGAATCTGCATCATGCTGTGGCGCAATTGCAGCCCTTTTACTTGCTTAGCGGTGTGTTTTTCGGTTTTCGAGGCAATCATTTCACGCGCTTTGGCTTCATCAAATTGCGTGGCATTCATCAGTGCCTCCATTTGTGCTTTGTCGGCAGCGCGCTCACTTTGACGTTCAGCACGCTCGGCGTCGGTTGGCTTATGCCCTTCTCGGCCACCTTTTTTACCATCACGGCCGCCTTTTTCTGCTTTGGCTTCGGCCATCAAGGTTTTCAGATCGGTACGCTGGGCATCCGTCAAATCCAGCTCAAGCATTTGAGTGTATAACCCGCGTAACGGCTGTTCACCACCTTTTGACTTCATGCCACCTTGCGCCAAAGCGCTACCGGATGCGGCTAGTACCATCAAAGCAACTGCGGTTTTCTTAATTACGTTAGTCATGTTGTTATCCTCTTTAAGAGTGATGGCAGGCCGGCGAGTGTGTAAGTAACAGCAGCAGCCTGCTTGGTATTGGTTTTCAATTTCGGAGGCTCTGCGGTTTTAGCAAGTGGCCTCCGTTTGGCTTGAATTTATAATACCTCGCCATCCGTCAATCAAAGTCTAGGGAACGTAAAGAGCGCGTAAAGAGCGCGCCAAGGCTTTCCATTCAATCTCGCCCTTTAAGCCAATTAGGCTCTGAGACCAAACCCACCACCTGATCCGGCGCAAAGTCTGGCGCAAATTCATCTAATTTCAAGGTGATGGTGCCTTGCTCGGCATCAAAATGCGTGACGGTTCCGGTACCACGACGGCGGGGCAGCAGATGATCCACCGCCTGAGCCGTGCCGACGCTTTCAACACGCCCTGGGGCCATCACCACGATTTGTTCGCACAGATGCAAGGTTTCGGCCACGCTGTGGCTAATAAAGATGATTGGGAGTTTACGGCTCACCAGCTCTAAGAACGCTAAAATCTGCTGACGAGAGCTGACGTCTAAGGCTGCCAGCGGCTCATCCATCAAGAGTAAGCGAGGCGCGGCAATCAGCGCTCGAGCAATCGCCACCCGTTGGCGTTGCCCCGCCGATAAGGAGGGCGCAGGTTGATCCAATAACTCACTAAAAGCGCAGGCTTGCGCTAACTCATCAATCCCATAAATAGGGCTGGTGGTTTGCCGTAACGCCAACTGCAAATTTTGCCGTACGGTTAAATGAGGAAATAAACGGCTGTCTTGGAATACCATGCCGATACGCCGCTGTTCTGGCGCCAAACAACGCTTTGATAGCGTGTCTTGCAGCAATTCATCGCCTAGGCGAATGCGGCCTTGCAAGCCGGTTTCCAAGCCACAGATGGCACGTAAAATTGTGGTTTTACCCACCCCAGAGGGGCCAAAGATCCCAATCGCCCCTTGTAAGGGCACCTCTAATTCGAAATTAAAAACAAAGTCACCTAGGCGGCCATGCAAATCCAATTGCAGCCTCATAATGCCCCCCA
>JAWXTX010000174.1:0-3541 GCA_044433165.1 Ferrimonas sp.
GACGCCAAGCCAACGGCCCCGCAATGGGCAACAGCGCTATGGTCGCAATCACCCAGCGCCACCATGACAGCGCGGCCGGAGGCACCGCATCGGCAATGCCACGCGCCACCACAAAATTCATCGACCACAACAGCGTGGCCCCCAAAGCATAAAACAGCCCCAATCGGTCGAGGCGCGCCGTGATATGTGTCATCAAGATCCCAAAGTGCTAACGCGTTATCATGGCGCGGCACCTTACTGAGTCACCGCCGCCAAGACTGCGGTATAGATCTCAGTTAATTCATTATTTTTTATTGATGATAATCGTATCCACCAGCAGCAACAGGCGCAGAAAAACCGCTATCCTACGCTTGTTAATCCACCTAGATTTGCAGCGCGTTGGCAGCGACCATAGCCCGCTTGTTGCGCCTTGAGTGAGCCCATGACTGCCTTAACCTTACGCCAGCAGATAGCGCAAAAATTGATGCTTGATCTGCGCTTTTACCAAGCTTCCGCCAACACCGCTGACGCGCAACCGGTAACTCAATTGCATCCCGATTTGGCCACCTTGCTGAGTGAGACAGATCTGGGTGGGATCATTTTATTCGCCGAAAATTGCCAAAATGTGGAGCAATTACGGCAATTGACCGAGCAATTACAAAACGCGGCTCAACGCAGTACCAGTGGCTTGCCGTTATTGATCTCCATCGATCAAGAAGGGGGGCGCGTCATGCGTACTCCTCGCGCTGAGACCACCAGTTTTAGTGGCAACATGGCCATTGGCGCCAGCGCCGCGGAACATGGCGATTATTTTGCGCGCCTCAGTGCCACAGTGTTGGCACAAGAACTGGCCTTATTAGGGATCAACTGCAACCACGCTCCGGTGGTGGATGTAAACAGCAATCCCCAGAACCCCGTCATCAACGTCCGAGCATTTAGCGAGCAGCCGGACTTGGTCGCTACCCTTGGTTTGGCTCAAGTACAAGCCTTCGAACAGAACAACATCTTCAGTACGTTAAAGCACTTTCCAGGCCATGGCGACAGCGCCAGTGACAGCCATACGGGCTTGCCACGGGTCGAGCATGCGCGGGATCGCATCGAACGGGTTGAACTGGCGCCTTTTAAAGCGATCATCCAGCAGCATTCGCCAGCGATGATCATGACGGCCCACATTCAATACCCCGCACTCGACAACAGCCTCATTCATACCCGCCAAGGCGGAGCCATCATTCCGCCAGCAACCATGTCGCGAGCCATTATTGATGGCTGCTTACGCCAACAACTGGGGTACCAAGGCGTGGTGATCAGCGACGCCATGGATATGGCCGCCATTGCCGCGCATTTTGATGAAGCCGAGGCGGTGATCTTAGCCTTTGCCGCCGGCATCGACATTGCACTGATGCCAATAAAAATACGCACTGCGGATGATCTACCCAAACTCTCGCGGCTGATTGATGCCGTCACCGACGCGATAGAACAGGGGCGACTCGATCCCACAGAATTGGCGCAATCCGCCCAGCGAATCGGCGCACTCAAACAGCGTTTGCCAGCGGCAGTGCCCGCCACCACAGGGCCACCACTGAGCGCCTTGTTGGCCTCGCCGCAGCATCGTCGTTGGGAGCAGCAACTGGCCTTAGCGGCCATCACGCCATTGCACGGACAGCCCATCGATTTGCCAAGCCAAACCACGGTGGCAATTGTGATGCCCGATCTGGCCAAAGCTCATGCATTAGGGCAAGCACTGCAACAACGCCGCGCTTTACACTATCTTCCCTTATCCTTGCATCAAGCGGATCTCTTGGCTTTGCAGCAAGCGATCGCGCCGGTAGATTGTGTGATCGGCGGTTTTATCTCGCCGCGCCAAAGTGCGGCGGAATTTGGTGGCATTGAAGATCTGACACATCTCGATGAGACGCGTTTGATCCGCGAGCATCGACCGCAAGATCTCATGGCACTGCTCGCGTACGCGAAAAAACAGCAGATCCCCACCATCTTTATTAGCTTACGCACCCCTTATGAGATCCAGCAGTTTGGCCAATACGCCGATTGGGCCTTAGCCAGTTACAGTTATCATTTTGACCATCAAGCGCCGCTCCAGCAGCAATATCAAGGCAGTGCCTATGACGCCCTTGCGCAAGTATTGCTGCAACAAGCCGTCGCATTAGGGCAGGCGCCGGTCACGTTAATCCGAGCGGAGGCCGCGTTATGACCGAACAACCACTTCAACCTAAATGGTTATTGGGTATTGATGGTGGCGGCAGCACTTGCCGTGCCACCATTGCCACACCGGATGGCACCATTTTAGGCCAAGCCAGCAGTGGCGCCGCCAATGCCTTTCAAGATTTGGCGGGCACGTTAGCCAACCTGCAATCGGCCACCTTGCAAGCATTGCAAAATGCGGGCTTACCCCACAGCCAAATTCATCATTGCGTGGCGGGCATTGGTTTGGCCGGCTTAAACATCCCGAATTGCTTGGCCGCCATTGAACGTTGGGCACATCCGTTTGCGGCCGCTCACTTCTGCCATGATCTGCATATCGCCTGTTTAGGCGCACACGGTGATGCCTTAGGTGCAGTTATCGTTATTGGTACCGGCAGTTGTGGGTATCGGCCAGATCCCAGCGCGCCGTTACTGCTTGGCGGGCACGGCTTTCCCCATGGCGATCTCAGTGGTGGTGCTTATTTGGGACGCCAAGCCATTGAGCGGGTGCTGCTGGCATTAGATGGCTTGGCCGAGCCCACCCTGATGATCCCAGCCGTACTGGCCACAGCCCAAGCCACCAACAGCCTAGAATTAGTCAGCGCATTAGCCACGGCAACCCCTGCAGATTATGGCCGTTATGCCCAAGCGGTATTAACCGCTGCGGCACAAGAAGATCCCGCAGCTATGGCCATTATCGCCATAGCAAGTCGTTACTTACAATCGTTGATCGACCGCCTAATCGAAGCTCAACCAACCCCACAAGTGGCGTTATTAGGGGGGCTTGCCAGCCACGCACAACACTGGCTTCCCCCTCAGTACCAAGCGTACCTGTGTTCGCCTCAGGGCGATGCCGAACAAGGCGCATTGCACTTGGCGCAAAGCACATGGCGCCAACATTTTCCCATGGAGCCAACCCCATGAGCCACCAAGTGCTTAGCGTTGCCCGTTTGTATGATGGCCAGCAAGAATATCACAACGTTACCGTGGAAATTGCCCAGCAACAGATCCACACTATCCGCCCTCATCGTGCGGATGATCCGCCCATTCAAACGGGCTTATTGGTGCCCGGTTTTGTGGATATCCAAGTCAATGGCGGCGGCGGCGTCCTGTTTAATGCCGCCCCCTCGGTAGCAACGCTTACCACCATGTTGCAAGCGCACGCGCAATTTGGCACCACAGCAATGCTACCCACGGTGATCACCGACACCTTAAACGTCATGCAACAAGCGGCGGAGGCCGTTGCCCAGATCCGCCAGCAACGACCACACCAAATCTTGGGGATCCATTTTGAAGGACCGCACATCAGCCAAGCCAAAAAAGGCGCGCATTGCAGTGGTTTTATTCGGCCATTAGGCGACGC
>JAWXTX010000175.1:0-3380 GCA_044433165.1 Ferrimonas sp.
GCTTAGTTAGCCACCACATTGACTCCATTGACACGCCGTAAGGAATTGCTGTTATGAGCCTAGACCGTCGCCATTTTCTTAAAGTTCAAGCGGCCTCGGCAGCGGCAGCTGTTGCTGGTATTAGCTTGCCACTGCAAGCAACCCCTGAGCGCGCCGCCGCCAGCCCTAACGACATTACGTGGATGAAAGCACCTTGCCGCTATTGTGGGGTGGGTTGTGGGGTTATGGTTGGCACCCAAGACAATAGAGTGGTTTCCACCCATGCCGATCCCTTAGCGCCGGTGAATCATGGCCGTAACTGCGTAAAAGGCTATTTTTTACCAAAAATTCTTTATGGCGATGATCGGCTAACCACCCCACTGCTGCGGATGCGCAATGGCCGCTATGATAAAAGCGGCCAGATGACGCCGGTAAGTTGGGAACAAGCCTTCACCATCATGGCAGAGAAATGGAAAGCCGCTCAAAAAGCCAAAGGGCCGAATGCCGTCGGCATGTTTGGCTCGGGCCAATGGACGATTTGGGAGGGCTATGCCGCCATCAAATTGCTTAAGGCGGGGCTTCGTACCAATAACATTGAGCCGAATGCCCGCCACTGTATGGCCTCGGCGGTTGTTGCTACGCTGCGCGCTTTTGGTATTGATGAGCCAGCGGGTTGTTACGATGACATTGAATATGCCGATGATTTTATTCTCTGGGGCGCAAACACCGCCGAGATGCACCCCGTATTGTGGCAGCGGATCAGCGCACGGCGTTTAACCCATCCCGGCTGTAAAGTGCACACTTTATCTACGTTTAAAAATCGCAGCTTTGACTTTGACGACAACAACATGTTGATGGCGCCGCAATCGGATTTAGTCATTTTAAATTACATTGCCAACTACTTAATTCAAAACAACGCCATTAACCACGAGTTTATTCGTGATCACGTCAAATTCTCACAAGCCACCGCCGATATTGGCTATGGCCTGCCGCCAGATAACCCTTTACAACAAGCGGCGAAAAACCCCAACAGCGGCAAAACAACCGCCATCGACTTTGAACAATACCAAGCGCTCATGGCGCCTTATACTTTAGAGTATGCACATCAAATGTCTGGCAGCCCGAAAGAGAATCTTGAGCAATTGGCTCGGGCGTATGCCGATCCCAACCGCAAAACCATGAGCCTTTGGTGTATGGGGATAAACCAGCATGTGCGGGGCGTATGGGCCAATAACTCCATCTACAACCTGCACCTGCTTACCGGTAAAATTTCAGAGCCGGGAAATTCACCGTTTTCTTTAACTGGCCAGCCTTCTGCCTGCGGCACAGCCCGTGAAGTGGGCACCTTTAGCCACCGCTTACCGGCAGACATGTTGGTTACGGTACCGGCTCATCGACACATGTGTGAGCAACAATGGGGGCTTCCCGAAGGCACGATTCCCGCAGAGGTGGGTGATAACGCGGTTGAGCAGAATCGTAAACTGCGTGCGGGTAAAACCAACGTTTATTGGACCCTGTGTACCAATAACGTGCAGGCAGCGGCCAATATTAACCACGAGGTTTTGCCGGGTTATTTAAACCCTGACAATTTTATCATCGTCTCCGATGCCTACCCGACCGCAACCGCAATGGCGGCCGATCTGGTGTTGCCTTCGGCCATGTGGGTTGAGAAAGAAGGCGGCGTAGGCAATGGTGAACGCCGTACTCAGTTCTGGTACCAAATGGTTACCGCGCCAAACGGCGCTCGCTCGGATCTATGGCAACTGATGGAATTTGCTAAATATTTCACAACTGATGAAATGTGGCCGCCAGAGCTGCTCGCCAAACAGCCGAAATTGGCAGGAAAAACCCTGTTTCAGGTGCTGTTTGAAAACGGCAAAGTGAATCAATTTCCCAGTAGCGATTGCCTCAATCCATTGCAATTAAATGACGAAGCGCAAGCCTTTGGCTTTTACCCACAAAAAGGCTTATTTGCCGAATACGCTTACTTTGGGCGCGGCCATGGCCACGATTTAGATACCTTTGACAGCTACCATCTTGATAGAGGCAAACTCTGGCCCGTGGTCAAAGGCAAGGAAACGCGCTGGCGCTTTAATAACAAGTATGACCCTTACGCCAAAGCCAAGTGGGATTTTTACGGCAACAAAGATGGTAAAGCCGTTATCATCGCCAACCCTTATGAGCCACCGGCTGAATCGCCCGATGCCGAATACGATCTGTGGTTTCAAACGGGCCGTGTTTTAGAGCATTGGCACACCTCAACCATGACTGGCCGTGTGCCTGAATTAATGAAAGCCATGCCCACCGCCCTGCTCTATATGAATCCCGCCGATGCGCAGATCCGCGGTTTAAAAGAAGGCGATGAAGTGGTAATCACCAGTCGTCGTGGCAGCATTAACAGCCGGATCACCCTCAATGATCGCAATCAACCTCCTGAAGGCCTAACCTTTATGGCCTTTTTCGATGCACGCCATTTGGTGAATAAACTGCTGCTTGATGCCACCGATCCCATCTCTAAAGAAACCGACTACAAAAAATGCGCGGTTAATGTGAGGAAAGCCTAATGGTGCAGCGCTTATTAAAAATGCAGCAAATAAGTGGCGGTTATCCCCTGCTTTTGCTGCTATTCAACCTGTTTTTAAGTGGCTGCTCAGGCGAGCAATACATTGAACGCAATGAAAAAGTGGCTTTACCTCAGCCAATTCAAAGTTTGCGGGGAGAAACGCCTTTAGATCAGTTGCCACCTGAAGGCGCCTTTCCTCGCTATCCGGCTAAAGGGCAAGCGCTCGCGCGAGATTTTAATGGCCAACCTCCCTTAATTCCTCACCGTATCTACCCCATTACTCGCACCCGTAACACCTGCCAAAATTGCCATGGTCGCCAAGCCAGTGCTGATGTGACTGTTACTTACAGTGGCCATTACAACAATGATGGCACCTTAAACCCTGAGTTTTTGTTTTGCACTCAATGCCACGTACCCCAAGCGGAGAATCGTCATGCCCGTGTGGGAAACCACTTTAGTGCCCCAGGCTACCCTAAATGAGGCGTGCCTGTAGTCTGATGCAAATAGTGGATTTGTTGGTTTCGAGAGCCACGCCATAACAGCGTAGGGTCGCGTTCGGCCAGTTCAAAACGGCCATCCACCAACACATCCATTAAAGCAACGGCTTGCTGTTGTTCCGCTGAAAGCGCCGCTAATTCGTACCCCGTCCAGCACCAAATATCTTTATCTGGTGCTTCGGCTCTGATCCGCTGTAATAAACGAGTGATCTCGCCAACATTGGCCGGATGTAATGGATCGCCACCGCTCAGCGAGAAACCTCGCCGTTGAATTCGCGGATCTTGTAGATCCGCAATGATTTTATCGGCCATCGCCCCCGTAAAAGGGTTACCCGCGCTTA
>JAWXTX010000176.1:0-3297 GCA_044433165.1 Ferrimonas sp.
CGCCAGATCTCAATATTAAATGCTGCCGCCATTTTTCATTCTCAAAAGCTCCTTTATTGCCATTAAAGAAGCATCCACTCGCTCAACCCAAGGGCACGATTGATTAAAAAAAAGAAAAGATAACAGTATTTATGCTGGCAAGGCGAATTCAGATAAGCAAAAACACTGCGGAAGACAGTGCTCGCCTGGATGTCCGTTAACGACTAAAACAGCAAAAACGTTCGAAATGCATGAGCAAACACAACAAATGCACATAACAATTTCCATTTTGTTTTTTTTATTTTACTCTTTTGCCACACGCCTTTTGGATTGATAACTCAATGAAAAAAATCATTTTAAGTACCCTTGTTGCAGCTGTAATCAGCGGTTGTGCTAGCAGTGGCAGTAGTAGCACCTCCTCTTCAACCAATACAACGACTTCTACGACTTCAACAGCGGTTGCCGCTCTCTCGGCATTAAGTGGCAATAGCAACACATCAACGACCACCACGGCGAGTCTGGCCACTACCGCCCTATCCGCACTCAGCAATATGGATTTTTCCAGCATGAGTTGCGACCAGATCACCAGTGCGTTTGCCAGTTATGATGAAAAAGCCGCGACCGTAAACACATTAACCACAACTGGTGCAGCATTAGGATTAAATACCAGCAGTGTGTCTACCGCTGCTGACAGTACCGCTACAAGCGTGGCAGCCCTCAAACAAAAAGCCAACTTAGTACTGGTACTAAAAGGCTGCTCTGTTATGTCGAACTGATGATATGCCCCTACTAATAAGCAACAGCTTAAATTAGTAGGGGATTATTCTTTTTCATATTCTTAATCTCAGCCACAACAAGCGTCACATTAGAAACAATCGCCACTGAAAAATTGTCTAATACAACAGATTGATGACAACAGCTCGAATATCCCTACATATATTTATCCATGAAAACTCAATGTATTACCCTTCTACTGCGTTTTTTGAAGTAAAGCACCTACAAAAAAAATTTATTGCTAGTACAATCTCCCTCCCAGAAATACATTGATAAATTCCACGAGTGTCAATTTATTGACACCAAAAACCGTCAACCCAATTGATTTTTCACGAACAAAGCAATGATTTGCGCCATGATCTACCAATATTCCGGAAGGTTATGCCAACAAGTGCTGCCCAATGTTTAAAAAAGTAAATGCAATGATAAAAATACTGTTTAGCTCACTGATTTTGACACTCAAATAGAACGATAATCTATTAATGAAGTGACAGAAATAGCCCGTTTACGGGTAGTTCCAAGCTGCAACTACTGTACCGCCTACAAGAGAACAATATGTTACAAGAGAGTAAAGAGATGACACTGACTGCAGCCCCTGCCCAACGTGAAATCAACGCGCAGATGAACCCAAGCTTGTTAAATCAATTTTTTTTAGCCTACCAGCCGAAAGTGCAAAATGGCCAAATTGTCGCCTTAGAAGCTTTGCTGCGCCCTGCTCCTGTATCAAGATCGTTCTTCGCCTTCCTAGAAGAGATTAATGACACCATTAATTTGGATCTGTCGGTGATAAACCGCTGCATTAATGATCTTAATGCCTACAACATTCAGATCCCTGTTGCCATTAACTTGCACCCAACCAGTCTGCTAAACGACGACTTTATTGATGCTGCCATCCAAAAAGCAGCCAACAGAAAAATAACATTTGAATTGGTTGAGTATGAAGCTGTCTCGGTTAACGATAAGTTTTATGAAAATTTGGCGAAAGTAAGAGCCGCAGGCATTAAAATTTCTATTGATGATTTTGGCAAAGACTTTGCTACCGCATCACTGGCGCTCTCGATTCAAGCTGACGAAGTAAAATTTGATATTAATTTAGTTAAAGATATCGATACTAACTTTATAAAATTCAAACACATCTCATTTTTATATACAAAAATAAAAACGTTATGCACCGATCAAATTGTTTTTGAAGGAATTGAAACAAAACACCAAAAAGAGTTAATCGAGCTCTTTGCTGAAAATCCAATACTGCAAGGCTACTATTTTTATAAGCCGATGTTGATGTCTGAGATTGTTAATTTAGAGGGTTTTAAAAATGAAGCCCTAGCACACTCTCACACCCCCAAAGAGGAAGAAGGTATTCATTTGGATCATGCTGTCTATAACTACATTTGCAGTTTAGATGAACCGGAATTAACACCTGAAAATGTAAACAACTTTCTGAAAAATAACGACACCCTTGGTCTTGTTTATAATGAAGAACCATCATTAAGCTTGGCTAACCTTAGAAATATCTATTTTTCAAATTCATCGGAAGTCAATAACGGTGTAATGGCACTGATTGATTGCACCGAAAAACTAGTGATCTTCAGAAACGATGAAGGGGTGGTTATTTATGATAATGCCGCACACAGAACATTAATTGGTGGTTCCATCATTGGCGTTGATACGAAAACATTAACTGATGGTAATAAAGATTACGAAGTGTGTTTGGCAAAAGACAAAAAACTCTTGGATAATGATAATTTAATGTTTATTCAAGAATCGGAAAACTTTGATGGCGTCATGTACGACACCATTCGAGAAAAGATGTCTTACAATAATAAAAGCTTTATTCGTACTATTGTTTGCCCATCCAATCTTGGCTTAGGCGATACGCATAAAGATGAACTAACACAATGCAATAGCCGTGCTTACTTGAAATACCATTTAACGGCTTTCGATGAACATATGGTGGCCTTTATCGATTTAAATGGCTTTAAACTGATCAATGACACCAAAGGTCACGCGGTTGGTGATGATTGTTTGATCGATTTTGCTTGTTTATTAAAAGCCTCACTGCGTGATGACGATACCATCATTCGTTACGGTGGGGATGAGTTTGTGATTATTTTTAAGTCAACGGAATACCATGAAATTGAACGACGCTTAAATATACTCAACTCTAAAATTTCAACCTTCTTTAATGCTAAAGGACTAACACTTTCATTCAGTTACGGTTTAGCAGAGGTGATCGATAGCGATCTGCATCAAGCCATTCGTGCTGCCGATAAGCAAATGTACATAAATAAGCAACAATTTTATCGGAATAACAAACTCAGCCAGCGCAACAATAGCTAGCCATCTCAGGCACTCTCCTGCTGTAACCACAATAAAGAAACTGTAACGGTAGACTTAGATTGGAGACCTGTTTAGAAGTATGATTTATACAACTAAACAGGTCAAAAATGCCAAGAAAAATTACGCCTGAGTTTAAACGTGAGTGCGCTGAGCTAGTTATCACTCATGGCAACAGTCACAAAGAGGCTGCCGCAGCAATGAACG
>JAWXTX010000177.1:0-3259 GCA_044433165.1 Ferrimonas sp.
GCCAATGGCTTATTAAGACAATATGTGAAGAAAGGAACGGACTTGAGAACCGTGACGGATGAGGATATTCAGTTTGCCCAGTCAAGGATTAACAATCGTCCTAAAAAATGTTTGGGATTTAAGCAGCCAGTCGTTATTTTCAAAGAACTGACAGTGGCTGCTTGATATTAGAGAGTGTCGCACTTCGAAGTTGAATTCAGGGTTACGCAATTAGGATTACAGATTTTTACTCTGCTGATCGAACAGGCTGATTTGCGCAGTTTGGCCTTTATGGCCATATCAAGCTTCGGTCGGTAACCATGGATGGCACCAGGTGAGTATCAATTGCAGCTTTTGGAAGTTGATAAATCGCTGAAATTTGAATCTGGACGTACCACAATGGTATGGATTGCTTATAATAAAGGTATGGTGCAGATACAAGCACGTTTATTTTAACATTGCAATGATTAAGGGGTGGGTATAATGCAACTTAACTTTATTTTATTATTAATATTAACACTGGGAATGAGTGGCTGTGCAACTCATGTTGATTATCAAAATCCAAACTCAGTGAAAACGGTAGATATTAGTTTTGGCTCTACCGATTTACAAGCTATGGCAACTAATATGGTTGATTCAATGCTGATGTCACCTGCACTCAGCAATATTACAGCTCATTCTCGGCCGATTGTTTTTGTTGATCGTGTTACGAATAAAACCTCAGAGCACATTGATACCGAGTCAATAACTGACAAAATCAGTACGGATTTATTAAATTCTGGTAAGTTTCTGTTTATAGATGTGAGTAAAATGGATGCAGTTAAAAACCAACTTGATTACCAGAATCACTCGGGGTTGGTTGATCCATCCAAAGCCATTAAATTCGGACGTCAAGTTGGTGCTGAATATATGCTTTATGGAAACTTATCAAGTATTGTTAAACAAGATGGCTCAAACAAAAGTGTTTATTATAAAATGACGATGCGCTTAATGGATTTAAACACAGGTTTAATTGAATGGGCGGATGAAAAACAGTTAAGAAAACAACAAGAACGTAGATTGTTTGGGTTGTAAAATATGAACCCAATCATAGATTGATGGTTGGGTTCATTTTATTATGGATTTAAACAACTGCGCGAAGGAGCCGCCCAAGGTAACTATTGGTTTTGCTCGAACTATCACCGTTGCTGCAATTTTTCTTGTTGCAGTTGTTATCTGTATTGTCTGATGGTGTTGGTACTTTACTATCACTAATTAGGCAGTTATCTCTCGAAACTACTTTATGGTAGGTGTTATGTGCCAAATTTAAGAGTGGAAGGATCATTATTTGAACCTCATTGGTGTTTTATTCATTATATCAATTAATTTCGTCTCATAGCCACTTTTAGTATGGCAAATACTCCGCGTAAATTATAAACAATTTCGATTTATTGAAAGTGCTTGTGTCATGATATCGACTTGACTTTCATCACGATATTAATGCCGTGTTGACGGTAGGCTTTAGTTGTTTGGTCGTAAAAGGGATTGCGGATATCGAGTGCGGATTTGGGTTTTATTTTTCAGTTAGTCATTTATGTTGCAATGGTTGCATTTCTGTTGGGTACGAAAAAGCCGACTCTATTAAAAAAGAATACAGAAAGAAATCGCGTAACGAGAGAACGACGCCACCGGCGCCGTCTGAAGCGCCATTAATCACGGATCACGGCGACGGATGTAAAGCCAAGCTGTTTGAAGTAATTATCCCTAAAGTCCCGATGCGCTTTTTTATCGCGAGTACTCAATTGTACTTGATGTTCTAACTGCCGATAGTGGTTGATGTCGAAGCCTTCTGCAGCCGCCACCGCTTCAAACATGCTTTGATGTCGGTCGTTCGCATAACCAATAGATTTTTCTATGCCTTTATATGTGTACTGGAGCTTAAGTGCCAACGGTGCATCCTCTGACAGTTCGAATGGGTCATAATCTAAGACTATCATAACGATAGATTTGACCAATGATGCCATAAAAACGTGTATCCCTCACTTAGCAAATTTCGTAGTGATTAACCACAATCAATAATGGCAAACGAACATGAGTCGAGATTCAAGGAGGAACGATGGCCGCTAAAGATGAACCTTTCGTGGTGTTAGAGCGTGCTCAACAAAAGCATGATGTACTGCTCCCTATTGACACTGCTTATGTACATGAATCGTTTACGCAGGCTGCGCTTATAGAAAGTATGAGCTCATTACAATTTTCTCTAGAATATTGTCGGCCAATATCAAAGCATAAGTCGCAATGGCAACTGGCACTCATAGATGAAAAAGAAGGTTATAGTCTACAATTGACAGCCAATGCCGATGAGCAACTTGTAACACTGCTAACCCGCTAAACTGTTGTACTATATAGTAGCTTTGTAATGGAGCCTGTATAACATGCGCTCCATTCTTATCTAGCTAGCGTCGCTGATAATAAGCAGTAAAACTAGCCGCCTACCTAATAGACAAGCCCAGTGAGTGGAGCATTGAATGAATCAGTCAGAACAATTAGAAAAACAAGAAACAAGCGCCCCTTCATTACAGACCCAAACAACAGACAGTTCAGCAGATAGATTTCTTGGTATCGCCTTGCTCGTACTAGGGTGTGTGTTTTTATTTTGCCCGACAACGATGACTTGGTGGTTAGAGCGCTTGCTGGCTTTAGGCATTCTAGGTGGCGGAGCTTATTTTATGATTACCTCTAAGAAAACCATTTTGAACATCGTTGGTATTTTGGGATTCTTGATTGGTGGAAACTTATTAGTAAAGGCGGGGGAAGGCATAGGGTTGTTAGCCCTAACGGTTGGATTGGGCTTTGTCTTTCAAGGTTATAAGCTATTTCAAGATAGCCAACTTAATAATAGTACCCGTTGGATCAACATTAATGGTGCAGTAACAACGTTCTTGGGCATTGTGGCATTGTGGCAATGGGGCGATTTTACGGGCACAGCGATCTCTATGGTGATTGGCCTAAAATTGATTATGCTTGGCATTTACCACAATATAAAAGCAAACCAGATAGCAAACACCCATTAAGTCGAATTCATTACGGTTGTGGCTGACACGCAATATGGTTTTTATCGACTTGGTACAAAAATGGGAGCTACGCTCCCATTTTTGTGGATAAGATTGTGAACAAGCTGGTATGTGCTGTGTTGTTGAACAAACGGTCATTTTTTTGAAATAAAGCCTTGCGCGTTTTAAACGGGTGCCTATAATGCGCCCCTGTCGACGGGACAACGGCTCGCCAAAAGCGATTAAGC
>JAWXTX010000178.1:0-3200 GCA_044433165.1 Ferrimonas sp.
ACCGGCAAATAAGCCGCCCGCCATCACACAAGAAGCACCTGCAGCAATGGCTTTAGCAATATCGCCAGAGAAGCGAATGCCACCGTCGGCAATCACTGGGATCCCTAAAGGCGTACACACAGAAGCGGCTTCTGATACTGCGGTGATCTGCGGTACCCCAACTCCAGTAACAATACGCGTAGTACAAATAGAACCTGGGCCAATACCCACTTTTACCGCATCCACACCGGCATCAACCAGCGCTTGCGCGCCTGCTGCGGTAGCAACGTTACCCCCAATAATCTGTAACTCAGGAAAAGCCGCACGGGTTTCACGAATGCGCTGCAACACGCCTTCAGAATGGCCGTGAGAGGAGTCTAATAGGATAACGTCAACCCCTGCATCCACTAAGGCTTGAATGCGTTCTTCGTTACCTGCCCCCGCACCTACTGCAGCACCAACCCGTAGGCGACCTTGTGAATCTTTACAGGCATTGGGTTTGCGTTCGGCTTTTTGGAAGTCTTTAACGGTGATCATCCCTTGCAGCTTAAAGGCTTCGTCTACTACCAGTACTTTTTCAATGCGGTGCTGGTGCATTAACGCCTGAGCTTCAGTTAGTGGTGCGCCTTCTAATACGGTGATCAAGCGCTCTTTCGGTGTCATTAATTCGGCTACCGTCAGTTCCGGCTTAGTCACAAAACGGGTATCACGGCCAGTAACAATACCAACCAATTCCCCATTGTCTGCAATAACAGGAAAGCCGGCAAAGCCACTTTGAGTGGTTAACTCATGCAGCTGTTGCATGGTGGTGTTAGGGGTAACGCTGATAGGATCACGCACCACACCTGATTCATATTTTTTTACCGCACGAACCTGCTGAGCTTGGGTTTCAATGCTCATATTTTTATGAATGAAGCCAATACCCCCCTCTTGTGCCATGGCAATGGCTAAACGCGCTTCGGTTACGGTATCCATGGCGGCTGATAACAGCGGGATATTTAATCGAATGGTTTTGGTTAATTGGGTGCTTAGTTCAGCGGTGTTTGGTAGAACGGTTGAGTGGGCTGGGCATAGTAAGACGTCGTCGAACGTCAGGGCCTCTTGTTTGATACGTAGCATGGCAACATTCCACCAAATTAGGAGTTGGATATAGGGACTGAATATTGCTGGCGAAGTATAGCGATCCGTCTCCTTAAGAACAAACAGAAAAGGCCACCAACCGTCGCTCTCACCCGCCATGTTACAAAAAGGATTGTTTTTTATTCGGGACAATATCAAACACTGATGAAAATAAGGTCTATTTCACACGAAGTTTCACGCCAGAATAAACAGAAAACCAATAACGTTCTGGCTCTTGCAACAGTATACTAAGAACCTATTTCCCCTTATTTTTAATTGCGGTTGCCTGTGTCTGCTCCTGTCTTTACTGTTTCCACCTTGAACCGTGAAATTAAGCAGTTGCTTGAATCTCAACTCGGCCAAGTGTGGCTTTCTGGCGAAATATCCAATTTGGCAACACCCGCTTCCGGCCATCTTTACTTCACCTTAAAAGATGATCGCAGCCAATTACGGTGCGCGATGTTTCGTGGCCGTGCTACTCGTACGGGATTTAAGCCCAGCCATGGTCAACAGGTGCTCGTTCGAGCCAATTTAACTCTGTATGAGCCGCGGGGCGATATTCAGCTAGTGGTCGAATCGATGCAGGCGGCGGGTGATGGTTTGCTGCAGCAGCAGTATGAAGCACTCAAAATGCGCTTAGCGGCAGAAGGGCTGTTTTCCAGTAGCCGTAAAAAAACCTTACCAAACCGCATTACCACTCTTGGGGTGATCACCTCCGCCAGTGGCGCTGCAATTCATGATGTACTTAGCGTATTACAACGCCGCGATCCTATGTTAAAGGTGGTGATTTACCCAAGTTTGGTGCAAGGGCGCGATGCCACCCCCAGTTTATGCCAAGCCATTGCAACAGCGAACGCACGCAATGAAGTGGACTGCTTATTGTTAACCCGCGGCGGCGGTTCGTTAGAGGATCTGTGGTGTTTTAATGAAGAAGCACTGGCGCGGGCGGTGTTCGCTTCGGCTTTACCGATTGTCAGCGCGGTTGGGCATGAAGTAGATACCACGATTGTGGATTATGTGGCCGATGTGCGTGCCCCTACACCATCGGCAGCCGCTGAATTATTAAGCCAAGATCGCAGCTATTTATTGCAGCGTTCACAGCAATTACAGCAACAATTATTGCGAGCAATGCGCGACCAAATTCGCCACCAACAGCATCAATTAGCGCTGCTCACTGGCCGTGTCCATGCCGCGCACCCCAAAGCCCAATTGCAAACGCACCAGCAGCGGCTTGATGAATTGAGCTTACGACTGTCTCGTGCCAGCCAGCTGCATTACCAACAGGCCCAAGCCAAACAACAGCAATTGGCCGCGCGGTTGGCTCAGCAACACCCACAACGCAGATTAGCTCTTGCTCAAGTACAGTTGCTGCAGTTAGAACAACGCCTATTACACAGCCACAGCACCCTGCTAAAGCAGCGCTACGCTGCTTTTAATCAACTTTGTGGGCAATTAGAGGCTGTCTCACCATTGGCGGTATTACGCCGTGGTTATGCCATTGTCAGTAATCAAGATGGCCAAGTGGTGAAAGACGCAGCCCAGTTACGTTGTGGCGAATCGATTGAGATCCGCTTACATCAAGGCGCCGTACGGGCAACGGTAGGCGCAAACTAATCTAATCCAATGCACGGCGCCATAAGCAACCAAGTTCGTTACCCGTTTTTGGCTGCTTTGGCGTCATCAACGTACTAGTTAAAGAATGATTTGCGAGGCGTTTGCCGCTTCAATTAAAACCATCAAAGCAGCCAGAATCACAATGGCCACAACCCAGATACTGCCTTTTAAATAGGTAACTTTCATGCTTCACCTCTGTGGTTGATAACGCCCTGCTGGGCGTGGATTGCATAAATATTGCTGTGTAAGGCCGCTTGGTTTTGGGGCTTATTAGTCACCTGCTACCGTTAACGTCTTACTGCAGGTTGATAATAAGCGGCCTAGTTACTCTAGAGCCTGATGTAAATCATACTCGCGACAAATACCAAAAATGGCACGCCCGAACTTTAACGGTATCTCGATGAACGAACTGTGTTCGCGCAACTTGTTACCCGCAGGCGGTAACATCTGTGGCACCAACAACGACGGTGTTAACGCAAACCGTTACG
>JAWXTX010000179.1:0-3192 GCA_044433165.1 Ferrimonas sp.
GCTTCATTTACCATGCGGCCATTGCGATGCACCGAGCGGGGAGTCCAATCACCACGCCGAATTTCATCGAGCATGGCCCCACGGATCCGAATGCCGGCAAAGGTTTCAAAGCTGGCGCCTTTGCTGGCGTCAAAATTGCCAGACGCTTCCAATAAGCCCAGCATGCCGGCTTGGACTAAATCGTCTAACTGTACGCTGGCAGGCAAACGCGCTAACAGGTGGTGCGCAATCCGCTTAACTAAAGGCGCGTAGCGGGTAACTACTTGTGCCTTATTATCTAACTGACCGTAAGGTAATGCTTTATTTTGCACGCGCCGCTCCTACCCCTATCCCGCCATCGGCTAACATGGTCTGGCCTTTTGGCCGCACCAATCGCTCTACAAAAAACTGCAAGTGGCCATTAGGTTGGTTTGGCACCGACCATGACATCACTTTATTTGCCAACGCTTGATAAGCACCAGCAGCGGGAGAGCGCGGAAACGCTTTCACCGTAACTTTCTGTTGTCGTACGGCTTTACGTACGTTTTCATCAAAAGGAATGATGGCCACCAGATCCAACGCCACATCCAAAAAGCGGTCTGTCACTTTGGAGAGCTTGGCGAACAACTCATTGCCTTCACGCACACTGCGTACCATGTTGGCCACAATGTGGAAGCGAAACACGCCATGCTCTTTACTAAGCAGTTTGATTAGGGCGTATGAGTCCGTAATGGAGCTGGGTTCATCGCACACCACGACCAGTACTTCTTGCGCCGCACAGGCAAAGCTTTGCACCATGTCGGAGATGCCAGCGGCGGTATCCACAATCAAACAATCAAACTGTTCTTCTAGCTCGGAAAACGCTTGGATCAACGCCGTATGTTGCGCCGCTGACAAGGCCACCATGCTTTGAGTGCCAGAGGTGGCTGGGATCACAAACACCCCATCAGGCCCTTCCACTAACACATCGGCCAAGCGGCATTCACCGGCCAACACGTGCGATAAATTATTGCGCGTGCGCATGCCCAGCAGCACATCGACATTGCCTAGTCCAAGATCCGCATCCATGATGGCGACTTTTTGACCGGTAGCGGCTATCGCCGTGGCAATATTAATCGAGACATTGGTTTTACCAACGCCCCCTTTGCCACCGGTTACCGCGACCACTCGGGTTAATTTGGTTGGCGCCGCTGGCTTGGTCGCAGCCACCGCAGGCACATGGTCAACTTCAGCGGCGCGCGGCACTATTGGCTCTGGCTCATTGGCGTCGGCAAACGACGCCACCGGTGCCACATCAAATGCCGCTTCATCGTTGGATTCGGCCAATTGTGGTTGCTGCTGCGCGAAGTTTCTGAGCCCGCTCGCTTGATCCTGCAAAAACCACTTGGTCATAACCGCTCACCTTGATCTGTACTACTTGTTGCTGTGGCACTGCCAGTACGCGTTGCGGCCGATTCATCCTCGGCAACGGTGGCGGCTTCTGCATGAGACGGCTCACTTTGCATCGACTCTTCACTCAAAGCACGACAGGCTAAATAATGCGCATCGGCAACACGTAGGTCTTCCGGTACTCGTTGACCCACTGTCAAATAGCACACCGGCAATTTAGTTTGAAGCAATACGCTCAGGACTTCGCCAATACTGTGCGCTTCATCTAATTTCGTGACGATGCAGCCGCTCAATTCAATTTGAGAGAATTTATCGACGGTTTCGCGCAGCACTTTGTATTGTGCGGCCGCCGAAAGCACCAAAAACGACTTTATCGGCAGGTGGGTAGCATTAGAAAGTTGGTCTAACTGCTCCACCAGACGCATGTCGCGCTGGCTCATACCGGCGGTATCAATCAGCACCAAACGACGGCTGCGCAATTGATACAGGGTATGCTCTAATTCATCCATATTGGCGGCACTGCGTACCGGACAACCCATAATTTTGCCGTAGGTTTGCAACTGATCGCGCGCCCCAATGCGGTAGTTGTCGGTGGTGATCAACGCCACTTGGTCAATACCAAAGCGGGCCGCAAAACGCGCCGCTAATTTGGCAATGGTGGTGGTTTTACCAATGCCGGTCGAACCAACAAACGCAAACACACCGCCTTCATTCAGTAAGGTATCGTCTTGGCAAATCAATTGGCTGGCCACCAGTTGCGGCAGCTGCGCCAACAACTCATGCAATTCGCCATCTTTAGGCAATAATTGTGCCAGATCTTTGGCCACTTGTTTGTTAAAGCCGCAATCGCGCAATTGCTCTTGCACCATTGCTAGTACCGGTTCATCCCGTGCATAACCCTGCTCCATCAAATTTGAGACTTGATGTTGTAACAATGCCCGAATCGATGCCATTTCATCACGCATTGCCACAATGTCTGCACTGCTGGCCGATTCGGTCTCTGCTGGAGTAGAAGCTAAAAGCGTGCCATTTTTACCAACGCGCTGAGTGGGGGTTTCCACCACTTTGATAGGTTCTTCTTGAAACGCTTGTTTTGCCCATTGCGGTAAACCCGTAGCTGGGGCGGCAACCGGAGGGGGCACCGATGACGGCGAAGTGTTGCCCCCTAGAGCGCGTTCTTGCTCGGCCAATCGCTGAGAAAGTTTGGAAGGCTGCACAGAGTCTGCGCTTGCGGCCTGTTCTTGACGACGCTGTTGCTGTTCGAGCAGCTCGCGCAGGCTCGAAGCCCCACCGGCCGATGCGGTTGCTGCCGCGGTTAATGGCCCCGCTTGGTTGGCGCCATAGGCTTTCATGGGATCAGCACGGCCCGATAAGCTAACGCGATCGGCATCCAAATTACGATTGGCTGAGGGCGCACTCGGCGCGCGCAATTCGGCGGGCTGCTCACTCACGGCAGCGCTCGACGTGTCGGCATGCTGGCCTTTATCCACATCCACTGCCGCCACAATTTCCACGCCACCGGTGACCCGTTTATTGGACATGATCACGGCGTCGTTGCCGAGTGTTTCCTTTACTTCAACCAGAGCGGTACGCATGTCTTTGGCAAAGAATCGCTTGATCTTCATGTGTTACTCTCCTTTCTTCACTCTGGTTTATTGACCAACCGATTGAACAATTTTGATCTGTTTGTCATCTGGGATCTCTTGATATGAGAGCACCCGCAATGCTGGAATGGTGTGCTTAACAAAGCGCGATAAGGTGGTACGTAAGAGGCCCGAAGTCAGCAATACGGCCGGTTCGCCCATCATTTCTTGTTTTTGGCTG
>JAWXTX010000180.1:0-3104 GCA_044433165.1 Ferrimonas sp.
ATGACAAAGGGCTAGACCGGTTTATTGCCTTAGCCCATCGGTTACCGCAATTTTCATGGCACTGTTTTGGCCAAGGCCCAGCGCAATCGTTACTGACCTCCTCGGCTGTACAGAACCATAGGTTTTATGAAGACATTCAATTGATTTGGCCGCAAATAGACTTGCTGGTGATCCCCTCTCGTTATGAAGGGCTTCCGATGGTGGCACTAGAAGCACTCGCAGCGGGCATACCAGTAATTGGTTATGACGTCGGCGATTTAGCAACCATACTTGATGATAAGGTTGGTGCATTGGTAACCAGAAACCATCAAACCGCACTAGCACAGGCCATTTTAACGGTTGCAACATACTCTGATGAGCAGTTACAACAGCTAAGCCAACAAGCAAAAACGCGCATTCAAAACGAATGGCATGGACAGGAAACCATTGCGTTATGTATGGCCTATTACCAACAGTGTCGCCAGCCGTAACATTAGCTGTTATTAAACGCGGCGATGCATTAATGCTGCTGCCACACCTGTATTTTCCGATATATTGTAGAAGGGCTGACTTCTAATAAACTCGCGGCTTGGGCAATATTACCTTGGCATTGAGCAATGGCTTGTTCAATGGCCAAACGTTCAATTTCAGCCAAGCTACCCGCCAATGCTGGTGCGGCAACGGTAAAATCAGTGGGCTCGACGACACCGTTACCATTGCTGTTGGTCTCGTTGCCATGGGATTGTTGCCAGTCAAATTGCAACGGTGCTGCGCTCTCTTCTACGTGTTCAGGCACATTCAAAGGCGCTGGTAAATGCTCAGCAGCCACCTTGCCTCCAGAATGGATCACCGCCACTTGACGCATGACATTCTGTAACTGGCGCACATTGCCTGGCCATTGGAACTGAGTTAGCGCCCATTCAGCTTGCCGCGAAAAACCAATAAAACGTTTGCCTTCCTCTTGGCCATATTGATGTAAAAAACGACGCGCTAGCAGTAATACATCGTCACCACGTTGCCGTAATGGTGGTAAATGTACCGGTAGCACATGCAATCGATAAAACAGATCTTCTCGAAACTGCCCCGCCTCTACCTGTTGCCAAGGATCGCAATTCGAAGCACAGACAATCCGCACATCAACTTGAATGGATTGATCTGAGCCTACAGGTTGTATGGTGCCAGATTGTAAAAAACGCAAAAGCTTCGCTTGTAGCTCTAATGCCATTTCGCAAATTTCATCTAAAAACAAAGTACCACCATTAGCGGCTAGCACCGCACCTTGGCGATCTTTTTGCGCTCCCGTAAACGCCCCTTTGCGATGACCAAAAAGCTCGCTTTCAATTAATTCGCTTGGGATCGCCGCACAATTAAGTGGCACAAAAGGTTGTTCCGCACGCGGGCTAGCTAAATGCAATGCTTCCGCGCAGACCTCTTTACCGGTACCACTTTCCCCCAAAATAAAGGCTGTGGCTTTGCTTGAGGCCGCCCGTTCAATCAGTTGATACACCGGCTGCATCGCGGCACTGGCTCCAATAAAGCCGAAAAATTGATTGCGCTGGCGTTGGTGAGCTAACTCATCAACAAAACGATTTAGCGCATAAAATTTAAGGGCATTGTTAACAGTAACAATGAGCCGCTGCGCTTCCACCGGCTTAGCGACAAAATCGTAAGCCCCTAATTGCATGGCTTCTACGGCCAATTCAACCGAACCATGACCGGTGATCACTATTACCGGTAGCGTACAGCCGCTGTCGTGCAGCATTTTTAAAATGGTCATGCCAGCTTGATCCGGCAATTGCAAATCCAATAAGACTAACGAGGGCAATTGATGCGCCAACGAGTCTTTGGCGGCCGCGACGGAGCGTACATGCTCAATGGCCACTGGTGCGGTGTGCAAATAAGCCCGGTACAAACGCGCCAACGCATCACTGTCTTCCACCAACAACACCCGCTGTCGAGTTTTGCCCATGCCCCTCTCCTTGAGTGAATACAGCCCACCCAAGTGTAGAAAACGGATCACCGATTGGCAGGATTCAACCAACAGCTACGCTGACAATAATGCTGCCATGTGGCCGGTAAACGCCAAGGCCAAGAACGTTGTAAGCACGCCCAGACACGCTGCCCTAACGCAGGTAATTGGCTTTGTTCCAAGAAGATCCCCACCACGATAATGTGGCGCTGTTGGCATTGCCACAGCGCCTCCAATAAGCGTGGTTCAGTGTCGATACCGGCTCGAACGCACAGCAATAACGCTTGGCAGCCTTGTGCCGCCATCCAAACGTGGCTGCTGTCGAGAGAACCACAATGCAACAGCACCTGCGGATACTCTTGATGCCAACGCAGCATCGCTTCTGACACTTGATGACAATCCAATTGTTGCCCCCGAACTGGTGCCCATAAGCGTGCCATTGATTCTTGCTGAACGATCTCAGTATGCGCGCTGATCTCAGTAAAATGCCATGGCTGCTCCGCAGGTTGGCAAAGATCAACCAATAACGTTGCGCCTAACACCTGCTGGCATTCACAAGCCAGTTGTGAAGTGAGTGCTGCCGCTTCCGTGGCGCTAAAAGAGTCTGCGGTTAATGAGACAAGTGCAAGGTTGGTCAACCCATTTTGGCGCACTAACGCCGGCAAATCCTGCACACAAGACAATAAGCCGATAGAGGAAATCGGAGCCGTGATGGCCAAACGATTCACAACGACGCCCCTAATACCACTAAGGCTAAAATGCTTAAAGTATCGCGAACGCCATTAATAAAGATGTGCCAATGAGACTGCTGCTGATCCGGCACATAAACCGTGTCTCCGGCCCGTAGCACTGGAATTTGTTGATAATTAGGCTTACGAACAAAGCGTTTTAAATTAAATACTTGTGCTTGAGGGGAGCAACAACTGTGTTGTACCACAACAATTTTTTCAATATAGGCATTGTCTGTCGGCCCCCCTGCTTCCGCCAGCAGATCCAATAGGTTCATCGACCCATCAAAGCTATAGCGACCAGGGCGATGCACTGCGCCCATGAGCCGCACTGCCTGTTCCGCCGGTTTTTCTAGCCATTGGCGCTGACGTTGAGGCACAAAAATCGTATCCCCGGGACGCACCTTCGGCAGCACCGTTTCATCGCC
>JAWXTX010000181.1:0-3061 GCA_044433165.1 Ferrimonas sp.
GGCCACCATAGCAAGTACTTCAAGATAGATAAAAAGAAGTAGTAAGTCGGCGAGATCAACACGTTGTCGGCTGATCATACTAAAGACCTCTTCACCAATGGCGACTATGGTGGCTAAGGCGATGATGCATAGAATAGCAAACTCTGCGTATTTAATTAGTTTTAACCCAATATGTTGCTTGCTCATGCTGCTAAATTTCCTACTTACGTTAGTAATAACCACTACAGTGTAAGTAAAGCAGTAAATTGCCCATAATCGGGTTAGAGGCAGTGCGGAGGAGATCACAAAAATTTGGCTGGGATTGGGCTAATGTTTGTTGAATAGCCACGTATTCTGAATCGACACCGTAAATTAAAGGGTAGGCAGATGAATAAACAACAGAGTAATCATACCGTAGTGCGTACGTTACGTTGGTTACGCCCGCAACAATTACCCGCTCTGGTGGTCATACTGCTTGGTTTCCTTGTTATGCCTTTTGCCATTGTTCCTATTGTTATTTGGTGTTTATTTAACCCCGCGAGTTTGAATCGACGTAACTGGCGTTAGCTTTGTTTAGCGGTAAAGGTTAAACACATAATTAAGCAAGATTACTGTAAGGCAACCTTGCTTATTTCATATTAACGTTAGCGCTCGTATTTTTTTAAGCGCGCGGCAATGCGTTTGTCTGGATTGTAGGCGGCTGCAAAAGCTGCAATGGGCAGGCTATTACAGCGCACGTTGTTGGCAAGATTACGATACTGCAGCCGTTCTTGCTTTACGCGCTGATGAAATTGAACAACCCCTTTGCTCGCTGCATCAATACAGATGGACGTAGATAATTGTTTATCTGTGGCGGCGAATTGAGGTGGGTGAGGGTGCGCTAGTACCGTTTGTGTTAATCCTAACATTAACCCGACCATAACTACTTCTGTCTTCACTTCCTGTGCTCCTACATACTATTACAGAATAGGCGCAGTAAGCTTGGTGGCTATATAATAGTCTGCCAAATGAAGTTGTAACGAAGTGTTTCGGCCTCAAATCAGAAATAAAAAAGCCCAGCAATGTTGTAATGCCAGTCAGTTAAACTGATTGTTTTTTTGGGGAGCGCTAGCCTTGTCGCGTATTTTTTGCGGCCGTGTCTTTACTGCTCTTGGATAATGCCGTTCTCGCCTTGGCAGCAAGGGGTAGGTATCGAACATTGCTACTATCCCATAATGATCTTTGGTTGATTCCCCAGAGACCAGAGGCAACAGCCGAAGCTCACTGATAAGGTATAGCGCTGCACCTTTGAAGCTGATTTGATAAGGCTTGATGCCTTTGTTTGAGCAAGTCATTTAGGCCATCAACAATCTCAGCATGTTGCAAGCCAACAACACGCCTCACAGTTCAGAACGTGCCGTTTCATTTCCCGATAGAATGAGCTTACAGCGCTCGCTGCGTCTGGCCACTTGACTAATAAGCAGCATAAAAAATCCGAGTTCCTGTAGGGAACTCGGATTGTGTCTTACTTAAAAGATCGGTCAAGCGATCGTTCACTGATCAGCATTACAACAGTGCTGGACTTTTAAGTATGGGCACCAAGGATTTGGTGATTATCGTTGTAATGCGTCACTCAGGTGTGGGCGCATTTTGCTTACTAAGGCTGCGGTGATTTTTGGATTACCTGCAACAATGTTACCGGAAACCAATTGGTTGTGCCCGCCAGCAAAATCGCTGACTAAACCACCGGCCTCACGAACGATAAGATCGCCGGCAGCCGTATCCCAAGGCTTTAAGCCAATCTCGAAAAAGCCATCTAATCGACCGCAAGCAACGTAAGCAAGATCCAACGCGGCAGAACCAGAGCGACGAATGTCGCCGGCTTCGGCAAACACAGCACTGAAAATTGCCATGTAGCTGTCGGTGTGCTGGCGTGCTTTAAATGGGAATGCTGTACCAATCAGCGTGCCTTTTAATTCACGCTGATTTGTTACTCGGATCCGTTGGCTGTTTAGCTGAGCACCTTGGCCGCGTACGGCTGAGAACAATTCGTTTCGAATTGGATCGTATACAACTGCTACTTCTGTTTTGCCTTTAATGTTTAGGGCAATAGAAACCGCAAAGTGGGGGATACGTTTGGTGAAGTTGGTGGTGCCATCCAGAGGGTCGATGATCCATTGATAGTCGCTGTTAGCGCCAACTTGAGTGCCTGTTTCCTCACCAATAATCGTGTGGTCAGGATAGGCTTTGCGGATGCTAGCAATAATGGCACGCTCAGCGTCTCGGTCAACGTTGGTGACGAAGTCGTTAAGACCTTTGTTTTCAATTTCAACTTTGTCGAAATCTTCGTAGGCACGTGTGATCACGTTACCTGCAGTGCGAGCAGCGCGAATGGCGATGTTCAGCATCGGATGCATATCGATACCCCAAGGATGTAAAAGAACATGCTGGAGGAACACCCTCCAAGCGAGGCGCGCAGAATACCAAATTATGGCGTTAAGGCAAGATTCCAAACAGACGAGAATCAATAATAATCTTAAGTTGTGATATTATCCGCGCCCAATTACTCGTCTATATCGCTATTTAAGGTTCAGGTTGTCATGCTCGATCAGGTTCGCATTGTGTTAGTGGAAACGTCACACTCTGGCAATATTGGCTCTGCTGCTCGAGCCATGAAAACCATGGGACTTTGTCGCTTGTATTTAGTGGCACCTAAAGCGGAAGTTGATGGTCATTCCATTGCGTTAGCAGCAGGGGCATCGGACATTTTACGCGATGCGGTGATCTGCGACGATCTTCAGCAAGCGATTGGTGATTGCAGCTTGGTGGTGGGCACCAGCGCGCGTAACCGCAGCCAAAGTTGGCCACAATTAGATGCCCGCACTGCTGGTACCAAATTAGCCGAAGAGGCCAACTGCGGATCTGTTGCGTTAGTATTTGGCCGTGAAAACCACGGCTTGAATAACGATGAACTTCAACAGTGTCATTACCATGTGTCGATACCGGCCAATCCTGAATACAGTTCATTAAATTTAGCCCAAGCGGTGCAGTTGCTTTGTTATGAAATTCGCATGGCTGCATTAATACAAGTGCCCGTTGAGGC
>JAWXTX010000182.1:0-3052 GCA_044433165.1 Ferrimonas sp.
TGCTGTTAACCCCAGTAGGCATAAACGTGGATTGAGTGCCTGTAAGCATTGCAATAGGCGTTGATATTGACTGTCTTCAACCAAGCTGAGGCGATGGCATTCATCTATAATCATGATGGAGTAGGGTTCGGTGATGGTTTCGGCAATCACCGCTAAGGATTGGATGGATGCAAATACCACCTTAGCATGCTGTTCTTTTTTGCCTAACCCCGCAGAATAAATGGCACTTTCTTGACCATAACTAGCAAATTTCTCTTGGTTTTGTGCAACTAACTCCTGCACATGAGTCAGTACCAGCACGCGCCCACGAGCCAGCCGAGCCAATTCAGCAATTACCAAGCTTTTTCCTGCCCCTGTCGGTAGCACTACCACTGCAGGCGTACGTTGCTGACGGAAATGCTGTAAAACGGCATCAACAGCTTGCTGTTGATAAGGGCGAAGGGTGTAACGCATGGGTTTAGATACTCGAATTGAAGCGACATCAGTAAAACATAAGGCCCCAGATGGGGCCTTTAACGTATACCGATTAGAGTACCATAGCTGCTAACCAGCCAAAGGCCAGAAGCGGTAAATTGAAGTGAATAAAGGTTGGGATCACCGAGTCGCGAATGTGGTCGTGCTGGCCATCGGCATTCAAGCCAGAGGTTGGCCCTAAGGTGGAATCAGAAGCCGGTGAACCGGCGTCTCCTAAAGCGGCAGCGGTACCCACTAAGGCGATGATTGCGCTAGAGGAAAAACCAAAAGCTAGGCCAAGTGGCACATAGATGGCTGCAATGATTGGAATGGTCGAAAACGACGAGCCAATGCCCATGGTGATAAATAGGCCTACCGTTAACATTAAAATGGCCGCTAACGCTTTGCTGTCGCCAATGAAACTTTGAATCGACTCAACCAGCATTGGGACTTCCCCCGTAGCTTTTACCACATCGGCAAACCCTTTGGCTGAGATCATAATGAAGCCGATGGTGGCCATCATATGCACCCCGCGTGTAAAGGCGTCTTGTGCATTAATTTTGCTTTTATCCATGCCAATTAAAGAGAGCACCACAAAGCCTATCAATGCCGCAAAAATCATCGATCCGGTGAACAGTTGCACAGATAACGTTAAGGCAATGGCCATGAATGCCACGGCAATACGGCGGCGATTAAGCGGCTCAGCGACGGTTTCGCTATCCGTTTCAGTGGTTGGCGTTACGTTTGAATTCGCGTAATTGCGAGGCGTACGGTAACTGATAAAATAAGCGATACTTAAACCTGTTAACATCCCTAGTGCTGGTAAGATCATCGCGCTGGCCACATTAGCAACCGTTAGATCTGGGCTTAGGCCATTGTTGATTAAATTGGCCAGCAGCAATCCTTCTTGGAAAATTAAGCCAAACCCCAATGGAATAGCCATATAGGTGGTTACTAAGCCAAAGGTGATAACGCAGGCAACTAAGCGGCGATCCAGACGTAGTGAGTCCATCAGATGCAGCAATGGCGGAATTAATATTGGGATGAAAGCAATGTGTACTGGGATCACATTCTGCGACATGACTGCCATGGTTAAAATAGCCACGAGCAATAACATTTTAACGTGACCAATGGCCGCCGTTGTTGGTTGGTGGCCTAGTCGGGCAATGATTTTGCGCGACAGCAGCTCAGTAATGCCAGTGTGTGCCAGTGCGACCGCAAAAGCACCTAACAATGCATAAGACAGCGCTACCTCCGCACCGCCACCCAATCCATCATTAAAGACAGCAATGGTGTCTGTTAATGACATACCGGCACTTAGGCCCGCAACCAATGCCGAGATTATCAAGGCAATTACAACATTTACTCTCGCAAGGCTCAAGCCGACCATGAGAGTAACAGCAAGCACAACAGCATTCATAATTTGGCTAATTCCTAGAGATACTTATACAGCAGGTTATTGTTTTTTTTGTGTTAATGGCAGCTATATTACGAAGTTCTTCATGTCTGTCCAGCATTGCGTGGATGAAAAGGTGAGATCAGAGGAAAAGGGTCAACTCATCAATGCGTATTGGGCATAGAGCAATTCGTACCATAGCCAAGCTCGGTCTATAATGGTTTTAGGCTTATTTATGTGATGGTTAGGCTGTATTGTAACCATGAGTAGGGGGCTGCCCTGCGTGATTAATTATTGGAGAATCTATGAGTGTACTCGTAAGTCGCCCTGCACCTGATTTTACGGCAGCAGCCGTGCTTGGCAGTGGTGAAATTATTAATTCATTTACTTTATCCGATGCGATTAAAGGCAAACCGGCTGTGCTGTTTTTTTATCCGCTGGACTTTAGCTTTGTATGCCCATCTGAGCTTATTGCTTTTGATAATCGCATTGAAGAGTTTCATAAACGTGGGGTTGAAGTTATTGGCGTCTCCATTGATTCTCAATACAGCCATCATGCGTGGCGAAAAATTGCCGCGCATGATGGCGGTATTGGTGCCATTAAATACCCGCTTATTGCAGATGTGAAGCATGAAATTTGTCGCGCCTATGGTATTGAACACCCTGATGTTGGCGTTGCATTTCGCGCATCATTCTTAATCGATAAAGAGGGTATCGTCCGCCATCAAGTGGTTAATGATTTACCACTGGGACGTAACATCGATGAAATGATCCGAATGGTGGATGCCTTGCAATTTCATGAAGAAAACGGCGAGGTTTGCCCCGCTCAGTGGGAACAAGGCAAAGAGGGGATGCAAGCATCAAGCGATGGCGTCGCCCGCTATTTATCAGAGCATTACGACAGGCTTTAATGGGCGGTCTCGCAACTTATTAGCTACCATTACGTTAGTTGATAACACACCGGCTTATATTCGGTGTGTTATCGTAGAATCAGAAACCGCTTCCATTCAGTACGGCTCTGCCGTTTGGCATAGTGGGTCTGATAGCGCTTGCAAATACCAGACAAACAAAAACACCAGCCATAGGCTGGTGTTTTTGTTTGTCTGGTTGCGGGAGCCGGATTTGAACCGACGACCTTCGGGTTATGAGCCCGACGAGCTACCAAGCTGCTCCATCCCGCGACTGAAAGTGGCTCCCCCTGCT
>JAWXTX010000183.1:0-2966 GCA_044433165.1 Ferrimonas sp.
GGCTGAAGAAGCAATTGATGTTGCTCGTACTCAAGTTGCAGAGCTGCTTAATGCCGATCATCGAGAAATCGTGTTCACTTCGGGAGCAACTGAATCAAACAACTTAGCGATTAAAGGTGCCGCGCACTTTTATAACAAGAAAGGCAAGCACATCATCACCAGCAAAACCGAGCATAAAGCGGTGCTGGATACCTGTCGTCAATTAGAGCGAGAAGGGTACGAGGTAACTTACTTAGAGCCAGAACCAAACGGCATTATTCCGTTAGAACGCTTTGAATCCGCCATTCGAGAAGACACCATTCTGTTGTCTATTATGCACGTGAATAACGAAATCGGTGTGATTCATGATATTGCTGCGATTGGTGAACTTTGCCGCAGCAAAGGGGTTTTATTGCACGTAGATGCCGCACAATCTGCCGGCAAATTACCCATTGATGTTACCACTATGAAAGTGGACATGATCTCTTTATCTGGCCATAAAATGTATGGCCCTAAGGGGATTGGGGCTTTATATGTGCGCCGTAAACCGCGCATTCGCTTAGAAGCGCAAATGCACGGTGGTGGTCATGAGCGTGGTATGCGTTCAGGCACATTACCAACACACCAAATTGTTGGTATGGGTGAAGCAGCACGTATTGCAAAAGCGGAAATGGCGACTGAGAATGAGCGCTTATTGGCGTTGCGCAATCGCCTGTGGAACGGCATCAAAGGGATGGAAGAGGTGTACTTAAACGGTGATGCGGAGCAACGTGTTGCCGGTAACTTAAACGTTAGTTTTAACTTCGTTGAAGGCGAGTCTCTTATCATGGCTTTGAAAGACTTGGCGGTCTCTTCTGGCTCTGCGTGTACGTCTGCGAGCTTAGAGCCAAGTTATGTACTGCGTGCATTAGGCTTGAATGACGAATTAGCACATAGCTCAATCCGCTTCTCTTTAGGGCGTTTTAGCACGGTCGAAGAAGTGGATTACGCAATCGATATCATAAATAACTCCATTGACGCTCTACGGGAAATGTCTCCTTTGTGGGAGATGTTTAAAGAGGGTGTTGATCTGTCCAAAGTAGAATGGACTGCGCATTAATTTGATTTTCCAGCTGTTATTTAATATGGCGGCTGGTATTCCCCAAGTGGGACTGTATAGGGAGCTAACTCATGGCTTACAGCGAAAAAGTAATTGATCACTATGAAAACCCACGTAATGTTGGCTCGTTTGATAAAAACGATCCAACCGTTGCGACTGGTATGGTTGGTGCGCCAGCGTGTGGCGACGTAATGAAACTGCAGCTGAAGATTAATGAAGCGGGTATCATTGAAGACGCTAAGTTCAAAACCTACGGCTGTGGCTCTGCTATTGCCTCAAGCTCATTGATCACCGAGTGGGTTAAAGGCAAATCGTTAGAGGAAGCCGCCGCCATTAAAAACACCGATATTGCCGATGAACTGGCATTGCCACCGGTGAAAATTCACTGCTCAATTTTGGCTGAAGATGCGATCAAAGCCGCTATCACTGATTATAAGAGCAAGCAGCAAAACTAAGCCGGAGTAGTAATGGCCATTACCTTGACTGAAACTGCAGCAGAGCGTGTGCGTCAATTCCTTGCTAATCGTGGTAAAGGGTTGGGGTTGCGTTTGGGATTAAAAACCTCTGGCTGTTCTGGTTTGGCGTATGTTTTGGAGTTCGTGGATGAACTTCAGCCTGGCGACGAGATCTTTGAACAACATGGCGTCAATATTATTATTGATGGGAAAAGCATGGTGTATCTCGATGGCTTGCAGGTCGATTTTGTCAAGGAAGGCTTAAACGAAGGATTTAAGTTCGAGAACCCCAATGCTCAAGGTGAATGCGGTTGCGGCGAAAGCTTTACCGTTTAAGGGGAACTTATGAACTATTTCGAACTGTTTGCGTTGCCGCAAGGGTTTGAGGTGGATAGCAGCGCGTTGTCCATTCGCTATCGTGAATTACAGCGCGCGGTCCATCCAGATAACTTTGCTGCAGGTAGTGAGCGTGAACGATTGTTAGCAGTGCAAAAAACCGCTGAAATTAACGACGCTTATCAAACCTTAAAGTCCCCACTTATGCGGGCAGAATATATTTTGCGTTTGCATGGTGTGGAACTACAAGGTGAAACCACCACCATTAAAGATCCCATCTTTTTAATGCAGCAACTCGAGCTGCGAGAAGCTTTAGCTGATTTAGCGGATTCAGCCGATCCACTCGGCGACTCCATGGCTCTTGAGCAGCAATTTAGCGCATTAAAAAACGAGTTAATGGCAAGTTTGATGGGGCAATTAGCGCAAGAAAATTGGCTTGTTGCCGCCGACAGTATTCGCAAATTAAAGTTTATCCATAAATTAGATCAAGAACTGACCCTGCTTGAAGAGCAGTGGCAATAATCGCTCACGGATACCATCATGGCACTTTTGCAGATCGCCGAGCCAGGTCAAATGGCGGCTCCCCACCAGCATAAATTAGCGGTAGGAATTGATTTAGGTACAACCAATTCGTTAGTTGCTGCAGTACGCAGTGGCCAAGCACAAACTTTGCCTGATCTAGAGGGCCGTCATCGTTTGCCATCGGTGGTTCGCTACCTGCCACATGAAAATGTGGTTGGGCATGAGGCTAAAGCCGCGGCCAGTATCGATCCCACTAATACTATTGTGTCCGTGAAACGCTTTTTAGGGCGTACCTTAGCGGATGTTTTGCAGCAATACCCGCAGCAACCATATCACTTAAGTAGCTCGGATCACGGCCTGCCTCTGTTCAATACTCAGCAAGGCAGCGTGAATGCACTTCAAGTATCTGCTGAAATTTTGCGCCCATTAATTGATCGCGCTGAGAAAACATTAGGTGGCCCATTAACGGGAGCCGTGATCACCGTTCCTGCCTATTTTGATGACGCGCAACGTCAGGCGACGAAAGAAGCGGCAGAATTAATAGGCGTTAAAGTTCTGCGGTTACTGAATGAACC
>JAWXTX010000184.1:0-2840 GCA_044433165.1 Ferrimonas sp.
GTGATAAATCATCATAGCTTTGAGTATCGGTTACAATAACACCTTCTTGGTAGGCGCCTGCGGTAATTTCGGTTTCCACATAACGCGCTCCCACAACGGCGCGAACTGTATCGAAATCAAGGTGGGCTTGGAAATACAGCGCTCGCGTCTCTTCTGAAATGGCGGAATATCCCCCCTCTTGATAAGCAAGGTTATCGGCCAAATCACCGTTTATTTCATAGTTGGTACCAGCCAATAAGGCTTTCACCAGTTCAAAGGTGGCTTGTTGGTCTCGCAATAACTCTACGTTATACGCAGAAATTCGATTTAGGTGATAAACACCGCTGCTGCCTGAATTGCTAAAGGCATCGTCCCAAGCGTAATCAACAATGGCATCTGGGTAGAGCGCGGCAATGTCCTCCATATAAATAATGGCTGCTTGGCCAAATTCATCAGTAAGATCTTTATAGATATTCGTTAAACGAAACTGCTCCTGCTCACGCAAATAGTCCCGAGAGGTCGCTCGTACACCGGCTTTCACTTTACTTACCCATTCCGCCTTGAATGGTTCTGCATACTCCAAATCAAACCGATAAGCCGTTTCTTCATTCACTACGTAATTACGGGTATCTTCATAACGTCTAAACGCCTGATTTTGTTGATTCATAAAAACATAACCGTCTTCATAAAAATCCACAGTTGGCGCTTTATCTTGGCCGTTTTCAAAATAAACAGGCACATACCATTGGTTGACCTCATCGGGATTCGCATCCTCTAATGCCTGTTCAATACCCCGAAAACGGAACTCGGACGTCGGCTCATAGGTATCTGACTTAGCAATAGATACTTCCCCAGAGATCAGCAATTTGTCGGTCAATTGCCATTCGCCACCGAGTGCATGGCTATAGCTATCGGTATTGCGAAAGTTTGAGGCCGTTGTTTGCAGCGGTAAGACTTCTTCAAAGACAAAGTTTTGCAATTGCCCATTTTCATCTTCATAAGTGGTGCTTGTTTCAACTGGGCTGCCACTGACGTGCAAAATTGAAAAGGCCTCTTGATAGCCCGCTCGCTGTGTTTGATTCAGATCTAAATAAACACTGCCATTCCCAGAAACCGGTTCCCATTGTAAAGACAAGTTAATGGCTTTACGTTCCCGCCCTTCGGTTCGAGGGTTATAGGTATGTTCACGGCCATAAATGTAGTTGCCGCTTTCGGTATTCATAGCGGGATCGGCGGTACCATCGCTGTCTAAATCGGCCTCGCCAACTTGCAATTGCAGTAACGATTCATCACGGCGCAACTCGCGATCTTGATAGGACACCATTAACATTGCCCCAAAGGTACCGATCCTATCAAAATCCCAATTATTGCCTGCAGAAAGCGTTAAAATTGGCGCCCAATTATCGGCTTTATCCGCATATTCCCCATCAATAGCGAGATTAAATAATGGTTCCGAAAGCGAATTAGGACGAGCGGTCTTTAAACTAATGGTTCCCCCTAACGCCCCTTCAATCATTTCGGGCGTTGGCGATTTAACTACTTCAACCGCAGACAGAAAACTTGATGGAAAATCTTGAAAATTAATGCCATTACGACCATCACCTAAAGTAGAGCGACCATTCAGTTCAACCCGATTTTGCGATAAGCCTCGAATCGACACTTCCGAGCCAACCCCAAAATCACGGTTAATAGAAACCCCAGTTACCCGTTGCAATGCCTCGGCAATGTTATTATCTGGTAGTTTGCCAATGTCTTCGGCCACAATCGCATCGACGATTTTATCGTCTGCACGCTTTAATAAAGCGGCCTCTTTAAGGCTGCTATAAATCCCTTTTACTTCAATCACTTCTACTTTGCTTTCGGCCGTAGGCTCTGCTGCCAAAACCGCACCACTAAAAAGCGAAACGCTTGATCCAACCAACGCCGCCTGCAACGCCAGCCATTGTTGCTGTTTCAACACCGCACTAATTTTATTCAGTTTCATCAAAACTCCCCTTCCTTGTATGTATGCACATCCTCCTAACAAGCATTGCAATTCTATCTCGGCCAATTTAGTGGTTTATATATGACCAAAGTGGTAAATCAGTATCCCCAAACGTTCCAAGAAAGACATCGCGATTGGTTAACCAACCTATACGAGTAAAGTGACACAATTCACTGTCAACGCTTTGAAACAGACATGGTTGGATGATTTATCTACAAAGCACCTTATTTCATTAAATAATTGATGAAACTAACAGCACTTAAACCAAAACTGCTTTATTTGTCTTGCCAGCCTTACTACACCGATTTACTATTGGTTTCGCTGTTAAGAACAGCTTTGCGTCTGTAACTCAGTTGGTTAGAGTGTCACCTTGACATGGTGGAAGCCGGTGGTTCGAGTCCACTCAGACGCACCACATTTTACGAATTTGCGTCCGTAGCTCAGTTGGTTAGAGCACCACCTTGACATGGTGGGGGTCGGTGATTCGAGTTCACTCGGACGCACCATATTCACAAAAAAGCCCGCTTTGAAAGCGGGCTTTTTTGTTTTTCAAAATTAGTAACGCCAATAACTCGCCTCAAAATTACCATGTTGGGTCATTTCAAAAATTGGTGCTCAATCGGTGTCCTAAATTCCTGTAGCTCATTAGTTACCCGAAAATGAAAAGGACTTCTACCCTGAGAAAATAGAGCTCGAAAAGTGGTTAAGGAATTGGTGAGCCCTGAATTCAACTTCGAAGTGCGACACTCTCTAATATCAAGCAGCCACTGTGTAATGGTCAACTAAAATTGGAGACTGTTTTAGGCACTTTTTAGTAAATTCATCTCATATTGTACTGGGGAGATGTTACCCAACTTGTGGTGTTTCTTTTCTGATT
>JAWXTX010000185.1:0-2754 GCA_044433165.1 Ferrimonas sp.
GATAATCTGGGTGCAGTTGTAGCAGTCTTATCCAGAGCGCCTCATAATAGTGCCCAAGTCGAAAAGCGGTGACGGATATTGCGGGACAAGATGCGGAGGCGTGTGACCTAATTTTATCGATCAACGGTTGCTTAAACTGGAGAAGAAATTGGTCATCTATAAAGCCATCGCCTTGGTACATTGGCGCCGTGTTTAATAGCCATTGCAAATCCTGCTCTAACTGCATTCACTCCATCCAAGATAAAGAAAAGCCGGTTAGAAAACCGGCCGATTATAGGATTAAAAACCGCGGGGCAGTTGACTGCCACTGGCCAATTTCTGAGCCCAATATTGTTTAGGCGTTAACAGTGTTTGAGAAGCGGACGAAATCTCATTTTGAGCTTCGCCAGTTGAGGATAATGGCGCAGCCTCATTGCTTAGTGTAGCGGTTAATCCAGCTAATTCGGCGAGTCGCAAAGATTTTGCCCCATCCACTTTAAACCAGCTGCCCTTTTGCTCAATCTGAGGCGCATTGCCATATTTGGCTTGGTAAGCGGCAATGAACTGGTTGAGCACCTGCTCTTTATTTGGTTTGGACATGGTTTAGGATCTATCGCAAAAATTGGGTGGCAAATAGTAGCGACTCTAATTCAGTTCAGCAATATTTCTGAATGCTGATGATGATAATTTAACCCGTTACTGTTCAGGATCATAACCTCATATGATTCATCTTTACTTATGTTATACCACCAGTGATTCTAGCCAAGATAAGAACAGAGTGTTTTTTATTTTGGATTCAGACGGAGTCGAATATGAGTGTTTACAAAGTGGCGGTTTTTTCAACTAAGCCTTATGATCAGCAATTTCTTGATCAAGTTCAGCTGGGATCAAATATCGAGTTTACTTACTTTGAGACTCGTTTACGCCAGTCTACTATGCGTTTAGCGGATGAATTTGATGCGGTTTCCTGCTTTGTAAACGACATCGTCGACCACGCTGTGCTTGAACATTTGGCGAAAGTTGGCGTAAAGATGATCGCCCTGCGTTGTGCGGGCTTTAATAATGTTGATGTTGCCGCTGCAAATGAGCTTGGGATCCGAGTGGCTAACGTACCAAGCTATTCTCCTGAGTCTGTTGCGGAGCACGCGTTAACATTAATGTTGGCGCTTAATCGTAAAATCATCCGTGCTCACAGCCGTGTTCATGAGCATAACTTTGAATTAAACGGATTGCTGGGTTTTAATTTTGCCAAAGCCACTGTGGGTATTATCGGTGCGGGGAAAATTGGGATAGCCACGCTCAGGGCTTTGAAAGGACTTGGTTGCGAACTGCTATGTTATGATCCGGTGCATAATGCTGAAGCGGCAGAATTGGCTACTTATGTGCCGATTGATGAGCTCTATCGTCGCAGTCATGTTATCAGCCTTCATTGTCCGTTGAATGAGCATACCTATCACTTAATTAACGCCGACAGCATTGCTCAGATGCGAGATAACGTGATGCTGATTAATACCTCTCGGGGTGGTCTGGTTAATACTCAAGCTGCATTAGATGGGATGAAAAGCGGTAAAATTGGCTATTTGGGACTGGATGTTTATGAGTTAGAAGGGGATCTCTTCTTCCGAGATCTGTCTGATGAAGTCTTGAATGATGATGTTTTTGGATTGTTGCTGAGTTACCCTAATGTAATTATTACCGGCCACCAAGGGTACTTTACCCAAGAAGCATTAGCGCAGATCGCAGGTACAACACTATACAATCTGCAACAATTCTTCTGTGGCGAATTAAGCGGCAACGAACTGAAATAATCTCCATGCAACGAATTGAACTTTTAAGCTACCTTGATACGTTATTGAGCGCCACACGTTTTCGGGATTACGCTCCGAATGGCTTACAAATTGAAGGCAAAGCGGAAATTAAAACCATCGTCACCGCGGTTACAGCGGATCAATACGCAATTGAGCAAGCCATTGCTTTACAAGCCGATTGTTTATTGGTGCACCATGGCTACTTTTGGAAAAATGAAGCCGCAGTGATCACCGGCATGAAGCAGCGACGTATCAAGGCATTGTTACAGCATGATATTAATTTAATCGGCTACCATCTACCCCTTGATGCACATCTTGAATTTGGCAACAACGTGCAGTTAGGACGCGCTTTAGGGCTGGCGAATATCAGGCCACTGCGAGCCGATAACCCACAAGAGCTCATTTTTACCGGTGAACTGCCCACAGCGCTAGATGGTCATCAATTCAGTACGCTCATTGAACAGACGTTAGGCCGACGGCCATTGCATATTGCTGGTCATCAGCGCGCGATTTCACGCGTGGGTTGGTGTACAGGCGGGGCGCAGGATTACATTGATGAAGCGGCTCAGTTTGGATTGGATGCTTTTATCAGCGGTGAAGTGTCAGAACGAACTTACCATAGTTCGATTGAGCAAGAGATTGACTATTTTGCTGCAGGCCATCATGCAACCGAACGTGGTGGGATCCGAGCTTTAGGTGAGCATTTAGCTTTAACCCACCAGTTAATTGTACACTTTGTCGATACGCCGAATCCGATCTAAAAAATTTAAGTTAGCAAAATGCCAGCAGATAAATGCTGGCATTTTTATTAAGTAAATCAGTAACAATTTATCATTTGATTATCTTGAGCTGTTACTTAAAGTGCCGTATAGCGGCTGTGCTCTCCCCGTAGCAATATTCGCGACAAGCTACATTTCAACAGAACGAATATTAGAGGCATGCATACCTTTAGGGCCGCGCTCCATCT
>JAWXTX010000186.1:0-2746 GCA_044433165.1 Ferrimonas sp.
TTGCCATTGTTGCAAGCGCAATAAGGCCACCTGATCCACGCTGCGGGTTTGTGGTTGTTGGCTCAGCCATTCACACAATGCGGACTCAACAAGGGTGAGTAACTGCGCATAGTTTCGCTTAGGTAGTGCTACTTGATAATCACACCCATTTAAAATGCCAACAAGATCCTGCTGCCGAGAACGTAAATCTTGCTCTAACCCTTCCCCCCCAAAAAAGCCTTGCCAAGGCTCCGAATGCTTTAAAATTTCTTGAGCGTAGGTTGGCGAAACAACGTGGATTTTATCCGCCAAATTCACCCCAGCTCGCAGCGGATTCAGGCAATGCATTAAACGGGCATCGCAGATCTGTTGGCGCTGATCAGGCGTTAATTGGCCATAAAGCTCCGGATACCAGCCCTGTAATGATGAACTATTCTGCTCCATCGGCCGGATCCCCTGCATCGCAATATTATGCACTGTTAGGACGGTTCGACAGTTTTGCAAACGCTGATAACGCCCACAATAACGCTGCAAGATAGTTAAAAAACAACCATGCCAATCATGCAAATGCAGCACATCTGGCCAAGGTAAGAGAGATTGCATCAACCCTTCTGCAACAGCGGCACAAAACAATGCAAATTTTGTTGCATCGGTCGCAAACGGCTGTGACAAGTCGCGATGATAAACTTCGCTAAAATAAGGATGCGAAACTAACCAAGTGGCTCCTTTCCCAGCATTATTTAAACGCCAAAAAGTCACCTGTTCTAAACGTCCAGCAAAAGGCACTAAAACATGCTCAATATATTGGGCGCCATGGCGCTGCGCCAAGTCGCCGTAACTCGGATGGATAACATCGGTATCCACACCAACCTTAGCTAAGGCTGGTGGTAAATCGCGAATCACATCCGCGATCCCGCCCACTTTGGCTCCATCAAGAGCGCCGTTTTCAGCGGCAACCATCAATACCCGCATACGCGACTTCCTATATATTACTGCTGAGTTTATCAAGCATCGTACGTGTTACGAGCACAACACCACCTGGGCTGATTCGAAAGCCACGGCGACGATCTAAATCATGGTTTACTCCAATCACCATGCCATCTGGGATCTCACAGCCGCTATCAATGATGGTTTTCCGTAAATGAACGTTCCGGTGAACCACTACATCTGGCAGTAATACTGAGTCTTCAATTTCACTGTAACTACCGACGCGCACCTCACTAAATAAAATCGATCGGTGGATCATCGCTCCTGAAACAATACAACCTCCTGAAACCATTGAATCAATGGCATAACCACGACGATCTTCATCATCAAAAATGTATTTGGAGGGCGGTAACTGTTGTTGGAAAGTCCAAATAGGCCAATGTACGTCATAAATATTCAGCTCAGGCGTGGGCGCTAATAGATCCATATTTGCGGCCCAATAGCTGTCTAACGTACCCACATCACGCCAATAGGTATTGCCATCTGTAACAGCAGAGCTAAAACGGAAAGCATTCACCTTAAAATGCTCAATGATGCTAGGAATAATATTTTTCCCAAAGTCATGCTCAGAATCAGCATTCGAGCCATCTTTTAATAATTGCTCAAATAAAAATTCAGTATTGAAAACATAATTGCCCATCGAAGCTAAGCAGACTTCGGGATTTTCTGGCAACCCTTCTGGCTCGGCTGGTTTTTCTTCAAAACCAATGATCCGGTCATTCTCATCAACCGCCATTACCCCAAATCGATTGGCTGCTTCAGCAACAGGTACCTCAATGCAGCAGCAAGTCATATCAGCGTTAGACTCTGCGTGAGCAGCAATCAATCCGGCATAATCCATCTGATAAATGTGGTCACCGGACAACACTAATACGTACTTAGGACACTCTTCTTTAATGATGTCGATATTTTGTAGCACCGCATCTGCGGTGCCTTGATACCACTCATCCGAAAAGCGTTGAGATGCTGGCAAAATTTCCACGGATTCGCCCAATTCTTTTTTAAAATGCCCCCAACCTCGGGATAAATGGCGAATTAAAGAGTGACTTTTATATTGAGTAACCACACCAACCCGGCGTACACCGGAGTTAATGCAGTTGGACAAAGGAAAATCAATAATTCGGTATTTTCCACCGAAATGAACCGCGGGCTTGGCACGCCAATCGGTTAATTCATGCAGACGACTGCCTCGGCCACCGGCCAAGATCAACGCATATGTTTGCCGAGTTAATTTACTGATAAAACGGGGACTAGCCTGAGACATGCATTAACTCTCCTGAGTTTTTCGGCTGTTTACAACACTGGCTTGGGTATGCCAGATATCCTTTTGATAATGACTAATTGTCGCATCACTAGAAAAGCGGCCTGATGCGGCTGTATTTCGAATACTCATTTGTTGCCAGTGCTTCACGTCGCGGAACGCTTGTGCTGCACGTAGTTGAGCTTGACGGTAGCTTTCAAAGTCCGCAGCTAACATCCAAGGATCATCACTGCTGCGGATTGCAGCTAAAATTCCATCAAATATTCCTGGTTCATGTAAGTTAAAATGACCACTTTCTAACAGCGTCATCACACCGCTTAATGCGCTTGAAGCTTGAATGTATTGTTGTGGGTCATAATGTGGGCGCAAGGCTGCCACTTCATGTGCCCGTAAACCAAATAAGAAAAAGTTGTCTTCACCTACCTCTTCTAAAATTTCAATGTTAGCGCCATCATAGGTGCCAATGGTTAAGGCGCCATTCATCATAAATTTCATGTTGCCGGTACCTGACGCTTCTTT
>JAWXTX010000187.1:0-2743 GCA_044433165.1 Ferrimonas sp.
GCCTTGGAAAAAATTATTCGCTCGGCGTTGGCGGAATTTGGCAGTCACCAACCGAGCTTAATACAACGCTTCAATCAGATTGATGCGTTAAGTGGTTTATACAACAAACCTGGCCATCGTTATTTAATTGCTGAGCAAAATCAGCAAGTATTAGGTGGTGCTGGTGTCGCACCATTAGACGTTGAATACAACCGCGTATGCGAACTGCAAAATATGTACCTATCGCATTCTGCCCGAGGCTTAGGGATCGGACGAAGCTTATTGGCGCGTTTGCTGCAATTTGCGCGAGCCGAGCAATATCAATATTGCTATTTAGAAACTTACGCCTCAATGACTCAAGCACAGCAATTATACCGTAGCCTAGGTTTTGCGGATTTAGATACCCCTTGGCGACAAGGGGATCATCAAGGGTGTGATCGCTTTTTTTCTATGAAATTGTAGTTCGCATTCGTTAGAACTTGCGTTAGTGCACGACTCGATAGCGAGAATATTGAATTTCTCATGTAGGACACTAAGATGTTGCCTCCGTTGATGCTGCTTAAGTCCAAGTAGCGGCTGTTCATCATAGGCATGATTCATGAAACGCTCAGATATATCTCCTCATGCGCCAGCTTTTAGCTGGCGTTTTTTAGCGCCAGCCAATTGGGGCTATTGGTTTTTTTTGGTGCTAATTGGAATATTAGCTTGGTTGCCATATCGCGTTCGTAATGCACTTGGTTCATTGATAGGTCGTATTTGCGCGCGCCCTAATAATAAAACACGCCAGCGTGCCGAGGTGAATTTGGCGCGTTGCTTCCCCGAATGGAGTGACGCCAAACGAGAACAAGTGATCTTAGATACCTGCATTCGTGGTGCGCAGTCATTGCTGGCACTGGGCATTGGTGCGGTGCGCAATAAAGCCTACCTTGATCGCCATGTGCGAATGCATGGGGCGGAATTGATGCTGGCGGACATGGCTGCAGGAAAGCCGGTCGTTATGTTGGTACCACACTGTTGGGCGATAGAGGTTGTTGGGCAATGGATCGCGTCGGAAGGGTATGCTTGGACTGCGATGATGAAGCCGCATTCAAACCCCTTGTTAGACTGGGCCATGCTATTAGGGCGATCTCGTTACCCAGGGCGTTTATATACACGTGCACATGGTATTCGGCCAATGCTAGAAAGTATTAAGCAAGGCTACGCAGCATATTACTTACCGGATCAAGATCACGGTATGGCAAAAAGTGAGTACGTTCCATTTTTTGCAACCCATAAAGCAACCTTACCAGGGCTTGGTAAAATGGTGGAAGAAACTGGAGCCACTATCTACCCAGTGTATGCCACTTATGATCCGAAAACAGGCCTCTTTGAAGGTCATGTTCAAACGGCTATTCAGGATCTACCGAGTGGAGATAAAGCGATGGATGCGCGAATTTTAAACCGTGAGTTAGAAAAGATGATCAGCATCGATCCTTGCCAATATATGTGGACATTAAAGTTGTTGCAGTCTAATCCTCATGGATTACCAAGCCCTTACATCCGCAAGCGAAAGTAATCGGCGAGTTTGAATTCCTAGTTTACTTTTAGTAGGTTGGATTCTTCTGTAATACGTACGCTTATATTTTTAGGGAGAAAAATATAAGCGTAGTACTTTGCTTAGTATGGCAAGTTGACATCAAGCCAATGGATAAGGTGCTGTGTATGTCTTTAACCGTTCAGTCTACTTTAAATCATTATTCAGTCGGATTTCGATGGTTTATGCTGTTGCCACCTTATTGGCTTTCGTGGCTAGCGGTAGCTTCACTCACACTGCTGTCGTTTATACCAGCGAGAGGCCGATTGTTATTGGCAAAAATATTAACACCTATCGTTCGTCCGTTTTGCTTGAAGCCAATAAAAATAGCAAAAGTGAACTTGTCGCATTGTTTTCCTGAATATAGTGACGCTAAATTACGCTCATTAGAAAAGCAATTGCTGCAATCATTTTTATTAAGTGGTATTAATTTAGGGGCATTAGCATTAAACAAAGCATGTGTTTTACGTGCGCAAATAAAGTTTGATGGACTCAATTATATACAACAGGTTCAAGAGAAAAAGAAAGCCATTATATTTTTAGTTCCTCATGTTTTTGCATTGGAATTTGCAGCAGCTGGATTAGCCATGATGGGGATCCCTATGATTGGCATGATAAAACACCATCGATGCCCAGTATTTAACTGGCTTGCGTGTCGACAGCGGTTACGTTTCGGTGGTCAGTTATTTCATCGTCAAGCCGGAATTGCTGCAGTAGTCCGCTCTTTAAAATCAGGAAACGCATTATTTTATCTCCCTGATCAAGATCATGGCCCTAATAAAAGTATATTTGCCCCTTTTTTTGGTACTGAGAAAGCAACATTGCCTGTACTTGGTCGGATGGCACATTGTGCGAACGCTGAAGTCATCCCTTTAACAACTGGTTTTTGCCAAAAATCGGGCCAAGTGCATATTAAATTATCAGCGCCACTCGTGTTAGGGAAGTTGAATAAGAAAGAAGAAGCACAACTGCTTAATGAAAAAATGGAACAATTAATTAAGCCATATATCGGTCAATATATGTGGTTTTTAAAATTATTGAAAACCAGACCAGAAGGACAGGATAAGATTTATTGAGTCTCAAGTAACTCACCTGAATTCAACTTCGAAGTGCGACACTCTCTAATATCAAGCAGCCACTGTCAGTTCTTTGAAAATAACGACTGGCTGCTTAAATCCCAAACATTTTTTA
>JAWXTX010000188.1:0-2664 GCA_044433165.1 Ferrimonas sp.
GCTGATAACTCATGGTAGTACTGCTTGTTTCTTTGGCGAGAAGAGCGTACCACTTTCAGCAGTTGGCCTCCTCTTCTACGCCTGTCCATGAATGTCGCACTTATTATCTGAATTTAGGGGAAATGTATAATTGGTTGCTAGTTGTTTTTGTGACATTTAAATTAATGTGTCTAAATATTATTTGTCATTGCATGTGTTCTGTGTTTCTGACAATAAATTTATCTAGTTAACGGCTAACGTCCAAGCTACTCATTGACAACGTAAATATTATGGAGCTATATGATTGATTTGGTATCCTCTTGATAGTTTAGTAATGTAAAATAAATGTTTGTTTAAATCGTTAGTCATTATTTGATTGGATATTATCAAGAGCAATAACCATCATTCATACTTCCCAAGCTCTGATTTAAATTATATTAAATACCGTTGAAAATATTGGTATACGTGCCAGTTTTAGATGAAACTGGGCTTTTAGCACTGTTAGCGCAACATCAGTTAAGTATTTAAAATGGCGTAAAGATAGCCAATGCGGTGCGTTTGAATGGCCAAATAGCCCAGCATTTCCGCTGGGCTTAACGGATAAGGAGTAAGCGAAATGACAGTGATGTCTCAAACGGCATTAACGATCGTTGGCTGTGGCTGGTTAGGGTTACCATTAGCGCTCAAATTAAAACAGTTAGGTTGGCAAGTCAGTGGCAGTAGCCGTAAGCCTGAAACGCTCAATATTTTACAAAAAGCGGGTATTGGGTATGCTTCTCTGAGCTTGGATACGCAGTTGCATTGCGCTGATCCCCGCGCGCTTTTTCAAGCGCCCACTCTGCTCATTAGCGTGCCGCCAGGGTGCCAACAGCAGACGAACAGCTACGCAAAGAGAATGGATCTCTTGGTGCGTGCCGCTCGTCAACATGGCATTACCCAAGCGCTATTTATCAGTTCGACCTCAGTGTATCAAGATGGGGATAACTTTCCGGTTGTAGCCGAAGATAGCCCCTTGGGTTCCAGTGCCCGAGCTCAAACAATGCAGGCGGCCGAGCGTGTTATACAACAAGGTTTTTCACGATGGATGATTTTGCGTCCAGCAGGGTTGGTGGGAGAGGGGCGTCATCCTGGGCGGTTTTTAGCGGGGAAAAACGATCTGGCGGGGGCGATGACGCCGGTAAATTTAGTGCATCGTGATGATGTGATGGCTGCGATTATTTGGTTGTTGACCAAGCCTTATTGGGGGCAATGTTTTAATCTTTGTGCGCCTAAATATTATGAGCGTGCGGATTTTTATCCTACGGTGGCTAAGGCGCAAGGGCTATTAGCGCCCATTTTTTCGAGCCAACCTCAAAGGGGCAAACGGGTTAGCAGCGATAAACTGCAACGGCTTGGTTTTCGCTACCAATATCCGGATCTGCTCGCAGCCTTTATTTAAGAGACAAAAAACCGGCCGTAAATTGGCCGGTTTTGATGTGCTATCGCATTTCGCTTTAGGGGCGAATTTATACCATCAACTTTTTAATGCGATCCATCATCGCCAGCATTTCCCCACCGGTGTTGGCGCCAGGGCTGTTGATATTGGCATCGCGCACCTTCGTTAAGGTTTTGTTTACATCATTCACGATGGCAGTGCCACTGTCTTGACCGAATAACGACCAACCGCTGCTGTGTTTTGCCATCTCTTGTTCAAAAGCGTTGTTCTCAGATCCAGCATCCGTTTGCGTTAAAGAGGAGCTGTTATTATTTACTGGTGTAGCGGTATTTACCGACGGTAACGTTGAGATAGACATCAGGACTCCATAGGGTATGCGTAACGGCCAACAATTGCCGCTAACCGCGCTAGTATCAACACCTTCACCAACAAAAAGCAAATATTATGCCATTGAATGATTGCTTGCCGTATTTATGGCATTAAACGGTTTGCTTAGCGTTCTATTATTCGGATAGACCAAGGTCTACGCATTGCAAAATTATTCATTATCTAGCTGAATTAAATAATAAAAAAATCCTCTCTTTCGGCGTTGTGATCGTAGTGCCACTTCCCGTAGACCAAGGTCGGGCTTGGTCTACGGGACGCCATTGCTAATTTATGTGGTGACATACAGGTTCAACAGGGAAGGGAGGTTGAGATGGCGTTTGCAAGCAATGAGCACGCAAAGGCGTATTGGCGCGAAAATGTACGTTTAATGCTGGGATTATTGGCAATTTGGTTTGTGGTTTCATATGGGTTTGGAGTGCTGTTAGTGGATGCCTTGAATTCGGTGGCCATTGGTGGGTTTAAGCTCGGTTTTTGGTTTGCCCAACAGGGATCAATCTTCGTATTTGTGGCGATTATTTTTACTTATGTCGTAAAAATTAATGCACTGGATCGCAAATATCAAGTGAATGAAGAATAGAGGCGGCTATGGAATTACAAACTTTAACTTATTGGGTCGTCGGTCTGACATTCTCGCTCTATATCGGCATCGCGTTGTGGGCTAAGGCCGGCAGTACTAAAGAATTTTATGTGGCTGGCGGTGGGGTGGATCCCGTGGCAAACGGCATGGCAACGGCGGCCGATTGGATGTCGGCCGCGTCGTTTTTGTCCATGGCTGGGCTTATTGCATTTATGGGGTATGACGGTTCGGTCTATTTGATGGGCTGGACTGGCGGTTATGTGTTGTTGGCGATGTGTTTGGCGCC
>JAWXTX010000189.1:0-2646 GCA_044433165.1 Ferrimonas sp.
TCGCGCCTATATAATGATGAGCCGTTGTGATGGTGCAATCTCAATCAACCCAAGTGATGGCGTTATTACGCCAACTTCAGCGTCAACTGGAACAATTAGGTTGGTGGCAACAACAGCCGCTTGCCCCTACAGCGCTTACCAGCAATGCCCCATTTTGTTGCGACACGATGACGTTTGAGCAGTGGCTGCAATTTGTATTGATCCCACGGTTAGAGCAGTTGATTTCTGAAGCGGCCTTGATGCCAATGAATGCCGCTATGGCGCCGATGGCCGAATATTGTTGGGCGCAGCAGCCACAAGCGGCCAACCTCATTAATTTATTACAGCAGCTCGATGAGGCACTGAGTGGTTGCCAAGGCGAGCGGAATTAATTAACAAATTCAATGGACAACTTATATGTTAACCATTTTATATGAAGACGATGACTTGGTCGCCGTGCACAAGCCTTCGGGATTATTAGTACATCGTAGTTGGCTTGCTCGCAAAGAAACCGAGTTTGCGATGCAGATGACGCGAGATTTAGTAGGCTGTCATGTCTTTACCGTTCACCGCTTAGATAGGCCGACTTCGGGTGTTTTATTGTTTGCGAAAAATGCAGCAGTTGCGCATGCGCTGAGTGAGCAGTTTGCTCAGCATCAAGTCGAAAAGCACTATTGGGCATTGTGCCGTGGTTTTGTGGAAGAAGGCGGGGAGTTAGATTACCCACTAAAACAAGAATTGGACAAAATTGCGGATAAATTTGCTCAACAAGATAAACCACCCCAAGAAGCCATTACCCGTTACCACCCCATACGCAAAGGACAGATGCCTTACCCTGTGAGCCGTTATTCCTGTGCTTATTATACCTTGATGGCGTTAGAGCCGATTACTGGCCGTAAGCATCAATTGCGTCGCCATATGGCACATTTGCGCCATCCAATCGTCGGCGACACGAGTCATGGTTGTCGCCATCAAAATCAATTGTTCCGAGATAAATTTGGTATGCAGCGCTTATGGCTTATTTGTAAACGGATGGCGTTTGTTCATCCGGTGACTCAGCAGCGCATTGAAATTGAGACGGAGCTCGAAGCGGAATGGTATCAACCTTTAATGGCGATGGCGTGGCCAATCGAATCGTACTTGTCGAGTGCGGCCATTGAGCAAGCACAAGCGGCGCTGGCTAATGGGGCGCCTGCAACCTGCGAGAACGTGGAGGCGCTTTAGCGCGTGCCAAGAGGCAAGAAGCGGACTTGTTCGGTAATGAAAAACACATTGCGGCGAATGCGGCGTTTTTTACTTACTTGTTGATGCAATTGACGGCGACGTAAGTTTCGTTGTTGCATAGGGTGACTCTTGATGGATTATTGAATAATTTCAGCGTACTGCCGTGACCGATTCGATTCTTGCGAAATACATGGCCATGCAGTAACGTGCACCTCATAAATGTAGCTTAGGTGTTAATATTATGTCTATGGTTTGTTTGTTGGTGGGGTCGGTCTATGGTGGTGCCGAGTCTGTTGCAGAAGAATTGCAAGCGCAGATCCGAGCGGCAGGTCATGAGATTACGCCCATTGTAAATTTAACGGACAGTACGTGGGATACGCTTGATGGCAATACGCTACTGGTTATTACCTCTACGACTGGTGCTGGTGATCTACCGGATAATATTGCTTGTGTATTCCAGCAGTTAAAAAATCAGGCGCCAACATTAGCCCACAGCCAATATGGGGTTATTGCTTTGGGAGATAGCAGTTATGGCGAAACCTTCTGTGGTGCTGGTCGTCAATTCGATGAATTACTGCAAGAGCTTGGAGCTAAGCGCTGTGGCGAAGTCTTAATGGTGGATGCCTGTGAAACAATGGAGCCAGAACAGCCCGCGAAAGTGTGGCTTCAAGGCTGGTTGGCAGCACTTAAGTCAGAATGAAGTACGCCTCATTGAATCAAAAGCCCGCGTTAGCGGGCTTTTTTGTGTTCAAACAGCTGAGGTACCTTAGTTGTCACCCCGCCTGTAAGCATTATTCAACGCCGCGTAGCAATTCGTTGATACCTACTTTTGAGCGTGTTTTGGCGTCTACTTTTTTTACGATTACGGCTGCGTATAGGCTGTAAGTACCGCATTTCGATGGCAGGCTGCCTGATACAACAACCGAGCCTGCAGGAATGCGGCCGTAGCTCACTTCACCGGTTTCACGATCATAAATACGGGTCGATTGGCCGATGTATACACCCATTGAGATCACCGAACCTTCCTCAACGATTACGCCTTCGACCACTTCGGAGCGGGCACCGATAAAGCAGTTGTCTTCAATGATGGTTGGGCTGGCTTGCAGTGGCTCTAATACGCCACCAATACCAACGCCACCAGATAGGTGTACATTTTTACCAATTTGAGCACAGGAGCCAACGGTCGCCCAAGTGTCGACCATAGTACCTTCATCAACAAAGGCACCAATATTGACATAAGACGGCATTAAAACGGTATTTTTGGCAATAAAGGCGCCTTGGCGTACGGTTGCTGGCGGCACGACGCGCATACCTTCTGCACGGAAACGAGCATCATCATAGCCGGCAAATTTTAATGGCACTTTATCAAAGTATTTGGTTTCAGCCCAATCGATAACTTGGTTGTCAAATAAACGGAATGATAAAAGTACGGCTTTTTTTAGC
>JAWXTX010000190.1:0-2612 GCA_044433165.1 Ferrimonas sp.
TGCCGACCATACGGGGATCTGAACAAGGCAGTAAGAAGCGTTATGTGGGGACAGTGGTCGACCAACACGGAGCCAGCCAATTGATTTTTAAAGGTATGGAGGCGGTACGTAGCGATTGGACGCCTTTTGCACGCCATTGGCAGCAACAGTTGTATCAAGCTTGGTTTTCCGAGGTGCCTATCACGTCGTTAGTGCGTACGTTAATTCAAGAAATTCAAGCGGGGCAATGGGATGAGCAACTGGTCTATCGTAAACGATTACGGCAACCGTTGGCGGATTACCATGCGAATGCCCCGCACGTTCGTGCTGCGCTCAAAGCCAATCAGGTGGCGCGTGAACACCAACAACCGTTGCCTTACGCCAAAGGCAGTGTGGTGCGTTATGTCATTACTCTAAATGGCCCACAAGTGTATGGCGAGGATAAATTGGCGTTGGATTACCAACATTACATTGAGAAACAACTTAAGCCGATTGTAGAGCCCATACTTGCGATGAGTCAGTTATCTTTCGACAACATATATAGTAGCCAACTTGGGTTATTTTAAATTGAATTTCTTTTATTCATTTTATTGGTAATGTTAGTGGTTAATTAACTCGCGCGTTATTGTCGTCTTTCTTAATTTATCCACATTAATAAACAACTTAATCAATGTTGCGCAGTTGTTTGTTTTGTTGTTAATTGGTTATTGCTGCGTGCCGCGTCGTTTAAATATCTGTTTGCATTGAGTTGTTTGGTGCTTTCCGATAAAAAACTGTGAACTTGATCGCGTCGATTTTGGCTGCCCTTTGGTAATGTTGCGCCGTCCTCGGACAATTACAAATAAAGTCTCAATATTAATTTGAGACAGAATTATTTATTGCTTGATTGGGTTAGGCATTCTAATGAAAAAGACAATTATCGCAGCTGCTTTGCCAGCCTTGCTGATGGCAAATTCTGTTGCCGCTGTTGAATTATACAACGACGGTGCAAACAAAGTTTCTATGGGTGGTCACGTATCTGCCTCTTTAGTGCGTGCTAGTGGTTCTGATCTGAAAGTAGAAGATCAGTCTCCACGCATGAACTTCACCTTCACTCGCGAGCTGGGCCACGGCCTGACTTTAGACGCGCGCACTGAGTTCGGCATGAACTTTGCTGATGGTGACGGCGACATGTTTACGCAGCGTCTGGGCTACATGACTTTGACCTCTGAAGAGTACGGTCAAGTGCGTGTTGGCCAACAATGGTCTGTTGTTTATGACGTAGCTGGCGTAACCGACATGCCAATTTTGTTTGGTGATAATGGTTACACTTATGCAAATGGTCTGAACGGCCGTGCTGGTATCGCTCGCGTTTCTGACGCAGTAGCTTACCGCAAAGGTTTTGACTTCGGTTGCTACGGACAACTGAACGTTGGCCTGCAATGGCAAGGCGCTCACGACGAGAAAACTACTAATCTTGAGCTTCAAGAAGTTAACGGTGATTTGGCGTTAGTTGAAACCAAAACATCTTTACGTATTGAAGACCGTGTAGCGGCCAGCATCTCTTACGATTACGCTGGTTACACCTTCGGTTACGCGCACAGCAACGGCACCGTTGGTGGCAGCAAAAGAACCTACGACATCGTATCTGGTTCTTACGGTAAGTACGGTAAAGGCCTGTACGCTGCAGCTACTTACGCGAAAACCAAAAACGTGTACGAAAATGCTGAGCAAGCGGCTACCGCTCTGGTTGCTTACGGCTTAGACAACGGCATTAACTTAGTTGCTCACTACGAAAAAGTAGGTGGCGATGTGTTAGAAACCGTTTCTGTAAGCGCTGAGAAAACCGTTGCGACCAACCTGGTTGTTTTCGCCGGTTACCAATATGACTTAGAAACTTCTCACCACGACGCTGTAGCCGTTGGTGCACGCGTATACTTCTAAGTAATCGCTTAGCGGTTTCTTCGCTAATATGAAAAAACCACCGCATTATGCGGTGGTTTTTTTTGCCCTTTTTGTAAACGGACTACTACTTTTTGGCATAGCAATATCACAAAGGAGCTTGCTATGCGTTCTTGGATCTCCCCTCTGCTCATTGGTTGCATCAGCGTGCCAGCAACTGCTGTTCCCTTATACAATCAAGATGGCAACCGTTTTAGTCTGGGCGGCTATGCCTCCATCGCTTTAACCCGCACCGAAGGCGAAACAGAACTGGTAAACACCTCATCTCGCGTTAACTTTACCTTTAATCGTAATCTGATTAATGGTTGGCAGGCTGAAGCTAAAGTGGAATGGGCTTTTAATCCTGTTGATCGTACGACCTCGGTTACTCTAAGTGGCGATACATTACAAGCCACCCAAGAAGATACGTTTATATACAATCGCCTTGGCTACATTGCTTTTGAACATGAGCTTTACGGCCGCTTTTCGGTAGGTAAGCAGTGGAGTGTTTATTACGATGTGGCTCAATACACCGATAACTTTGTTCTTACCGGTGGCTTAGCGCTGGGGGTCTATAACCTCAATACCGATGGCGGTTTGTCAGGTACTGGACGCGCAAATAAAACACTGCAATACCGTTTTGATTGGCAGGGATTTGATATTGGCCTGCAATACCAAGCCCGCGGTGGCAGTGAAGTGGACATCGTGGTGCC
>JAWXTX010000191.1:0-2537 GCA_044433165.1 Ferrimonas sp.
GTCGGTGATAGAGGATTCGAACCTCTGACCCTCTGGTCCCAAACCAGATGCGCTACCAGGCTGCGCTAATCACCGAGATGTTAAGACCCATAAGCATGTAACCGCTTACCGGTTTGGCTTTCGCCTCTCAACGGGGGCGCATATTATCGATGCACTCTGTTTCCGTCAAACCTTTTTTTTAATGATTTCACCGTTTGCTTAATCTTACAGCAAACCACCCAAAAAAGCGGACGCTGCGACAACAGCAAAGTGACAGCCTCCTCGGCAGCCGATAAAATGAGAAGCGCATCACACGATAATTGCACCGTATTGGGGCAATCGTTTTGCTAATGGAATGGAGTGCTATGACGGCTCAACTTATTGACGGCAAGCAGATTGCCGACAAAATTCAAGCGCAAGTCTACGATCAAGTGCAAGCACGTAAGGCGCAAGGTTTACGCGCACCGGGGCTGGCCGTAATTCTGGTAGGTCGCGATCCTGCCTCTGCTATTTACGTGAAACACAAACGCTTAGCCTGCGAGCGCGTCGGTTTCCTCTCCCGTTGTTTTGATTTACCTGAACAAACATCGCAAGCGGAATTACTCGCCTTAATTGAGCGCCTCAATAACGATAACAAGATTGATGGCATTCTGGTGCAACTCCCCTTACCTGCTCAAATTGATGCCACCACAATATTGGAACAGATCCACCCAGATAAGGACGTGGATGGTTTTCATCCATACAATGTGGGACGCCTTGCACAGCGCATTCCCCTATTACGCCCATGCACGCCCAAAGGAATAATGACTCTAATAAGCACCACGGGAATCAATATCCATGGGCTAGAGGCTGTTATTGTCGGTGCGTCCAATATTGTTGGCCGTCCAATGGGGCTAGAGCTCTTACTGGCCGGTTGCACCACTACCACCTGCCATCGTTTCACGGCGGATCTGGAACAGCATGTCCGCCGAGCCGATCTGCTGATTGTCGCGGTAGGCAAGCCCCATTTTATTCCTGGCACTTGGATTAAGCCGGGGGCCATTGTAATAGATGTTGGTATCAACCGCTTAACCGACGGCCGGCTCGTGGGCGATATAAACTTTGAAGAAGCTCAGAGGCAGGCAGGTTATATCACCCCTGTGCCTGGTGGTGTCGGCCCGATGACCATAGCCAGTTTGCTGGAAAACACTTTACTGGCATGCCAGCGATACCACCATTAGCATCAAAGAAAACCGCCTCATTTAAGGCGGTTTTGTCAGTTAATTAGCACTAACTTAACAGCTAACATCAATAAACAGTTGTTACTTGCGGCGCCAAGTAGTACCGGCAGCAGCGTCTTCCAACACAATGCCCATGGCAGTTAATGCGTCGCGCGCTTCATCGGCCTTGGCCCAATCTTTTGCTGCACGTGCGTCGTTTCGCTGTTTAATCCAAGCCTCAATCTCTTCCACTTCATCATCGTTTTGCGCAGCGCCTTGCAAAAAGTGCGTTGGCTCTTGGTATAACAGCCCTAATATGTCACCTAGATGGAGCAACAAGGCCGCCAGCATACTGGCTTTGGTCGCATCGGTACTTTTACATGTATTCAGTTCTCGAGCGAGTTCAAAGAGTACAGGTAACGCTTCTGCAGTATTAAAGTCGTCGTTCATTGCGGCATTAAAGCGTGCCACGTATTCGCTATTTAAATCCACCTGCTCCGCTGCCGTAACACCACGTAATGCGGTGTATAAACGCTCTAGCGCAGCGTGGGCTTGCACTAAGTTTTCTTCAGAATAGTTCAACTGACTACGATAATGGCTCGACAGCAGGAAGTAACGAACTGACTCAGCTTCATACTGCTCAAGTACATCAGCAATCGTAAAGAAGTTGCCCAACGATTTAGACATCTTCTCTTTATTCACTTGCACCATTCCGGAATGCATCCAGTAATTAACGTATTTACCATGGTGAGCACAGCAGCTTTGAGCCACTTCGTTTTCATGGTGAGGGAACATCAAGTCGGAGCCACCACCATGAATATCAAATACTTCACCAAGATGCTTACCGTTCATGGCTGAACATTCAATGTGCCAACCGGGACGCCCTGCTCCCCATGGACTATCCCACTGCGGTTCGCCGGGTTTGGCACTTTTCCAAAGCGCAAAATCCATGGGATTGCGCTTTGCTAAATCCACTTCCACGCGGGCGCCCGATTGCAACTGTTCTAAATCTTGTTTGGATAACCGACCGTATTGACTGAAAGTATCCACCTCAAACAGCACATCGCCATTATCGGCTTGATAGGCATGTCCCTTGGCAATTAACTTTTCAATAATTTCAATAATTTCAACCATATGCGTTGATACAGTTGGTTCAACATCTGGCCGTACAAGATGCAATGCATCAAAATCTTGATGCATTAATGCGGTATAACGGGCAACAAGCGCTTCTGGTGTTTCGTTATTTTCTGCCGCTCGATTAATAATTTTATCGTCTACATCGGTAATGTTACGAACATACTTCACGTCATAGCCTTGGCTACGTAAATAGCGCACCACATTTATCAAAGGCAATATAGG
>JAWXTX010000192.1:0-2497 GCA_044433165.1 Ferrimonas sp.
AACCGCTCAATAAACTCAAAGCAATATATATCGCGCGCATCGTGGCACCCCTTGGTGATGTTGTTATCATTAGTGACAAATTGCATTAGTACGCCCCATCGCAATGCGATTAGGCTGCGTTAAACGGGTACTGATCTCAGGCCGACTCGACACTAAGCGTAAATCCAGTACGGTAATATTGGTGCTGTTGGCGGTGCTAGCAAACAATAACTTGCTGTCAGAAACGACCACCAAATCATGTACTGGGCCGGCAGTAGCAAAACGAGAGGGCTCCGGCTCTGGTGCGAGTTTGAACACCACCAGTGCCGACGGTGTCGCCACAACCCCAACCCGTTCTAGCCAGCCAGTACGCAACTGGTTACTGCCCACGTCGGTTTGAAAGCGGCTGATCCATTCACCAGTTTGGCCATGAACTATTCCTATCTCACCTGCTTGGCTACTAAACAATAAGTGTTGAGAGTCTGAGGTGACATAAGCTTGCTGAACTGGCGCGGAAAAAGGCAACCAACGCCAATCTTGCCCAGCTTGCATGTCCCAAATATGCACCTGATTATGGCTAAGATCAGACACCATGGCCAAGCGCGCATCCGGCGACAGTATGATGTCGCTGACTGGCCCACCATGGCCCAGTTGCCAAGTAGTTAACTGGGCATCATGTAACCGCCAAGCATGGGTTTGCCCAGTACGTTGCGAGCTAATCAGCAATTGGTAGCCATCTGCGCTGAAATTCAGTGACAACGGTCTCATTAAATCTGCGATGGTATGCACTATTTTTTGGCTACGTGGCTCAATCAAGACCACTTGTTGATCCCCAGCAACCGCCAATAACTGGCCTAAGCGATGAAACTTAATCGAACGCGGCTGGAAATCTAACATAACCGACCACTGGCTATCGTTGTGCAGATCCCAAAGATGCAAACGTCTGTCATCCGCACCGATATACACCAACAAATTATCCGCATCGCTCACTGCAATGTCGGTTGCGATGACGGCCAGAGGCCGATATTCTGCTATCACTTCTTGAAAGGTATCCAGCACCGCCAATTGCGGTTGCGCGGCATCCGTAATAAAAGCCCAACGATTGCCACTGGAGTAATCCATTACCGTCGGTTGCGCCGCAAGCGCCCATGGCAACATCAACCACGTGAACAGCCAAAACGGTTTTAAAGCAGATAGGTATTGCATATTGGATTCCAAATAAAGCGCCCTTCCTAGGAAGGGCGTTGTGTTATTGCATTTTTTTCAAAGAGTTATGCTATGGCGTGCGCACACAGCGCGTCCAAAATTCCGATCCTTTGTCTTGGCCTTGGCCATCGCCAATCTGGTAGCCAATTGCCCAAGCCATAACAGTGTGTTCCCCGCGCTGACGCTGCGCTTCGGGAAGCTGCTGCGCTTTGCGCGCCGTCAGCGGCCTAAAAAACTTCATGGGGCCACCAATATCACTGGTGCTGGACCAGAAATAATATTTATACGGCGTATTGGGGAAGTACAATTCATCAATGGATGGCTGTACTTTGTTGTAATTCACAATAGAAACCAGCTCTTTTACATTGGGCAAACGCCAATCGTTTTTGCCTGCAAGCGTCAGTTGCTGGCAATAACTTAATGCGCTTTCCCAAGGCCTACGTTGATCATCAATGATTTGTTGCCACTGTAATCCTGAAACATTATCGGTAACGGTTTGATTGCCATTATCAACAAAGTCGTTGCGATGAAAAGCCGCACCGCCATCGGCACGCACACAACGCACCAGTTTGGTTGAAGCGGTATGCTGCCCCATGATGTGCGCATCCGGAAAACCCACGTGCCAAATGTGATCAGGGTGATCCGATACCGGCAAAGCCCAAACGCCAGAGCTCATACGGGGCATATTTAAAAAAGCATGGGTATTAATCGCAGGCCGAAATTCACCATAATCGCCAATAGATACCAACTCTTTCATTAAAGGCAAGCGCCAGTCTTTATAACCATCTAGCTGTAACGTATCGCAATAGCTTTTGGCTTCTTGGGCATTCATCCATAACCGTGAAGATTGCCGTTCCCAAGTCAGCTGGGTGTTGTTGTCAAAGGTTGTTAAGCCCGACTCGCTAATTCGGTAACTCATTGGGTGGCGCACGCTGTCGCTGTCCTCGCCAACAACGTCGGTAAAATCTTGCGTTTGCCCTGAATCCGGCAACTTAAAGCCCACTGGGGCTGGCATTCCCTCCCCAGTAATAAACTCAATTGGGTCAATAAAATGAACAAATTCACCCGAGGTATAAGCAATAATGTCTTTTAAGGCCGCGTCATCAAACATCGTCAAAATCCGCTGTTTCATGCTCGCTTGGCGATTACTGCGCGCGCCACTTTGAAAGGCTTTTAATGTTTCAAAAACATAAGTTGGCATCTGCCCCTGAATACTGGGGTAAGAAGGCGAACGGCTTAATCCTTGCTCACCATGACACATACGGCAAGTACCATTGTACAGCGCTTGCCCTCGCTCATAGGCAGGGCTAGC
>JAWXTX010000193.1:0-2456 GCA_044433165.1 Ferrimonas sp.
GCAAACCAAGTGACATAGAACGTATGCGCGACCATATTCAATGCCCGTCTGGGTTCGGTCATACCTTTTGGCACAAGCTCATTGCTCGCCACTTGGCTATACACTTTATTAAAAACCTTATAAACCAGCCACGGCGACAGATCGATTTGCTCAACCTTATAATCGGCACGCCAAGCCTCAATCTCTTGATGTAACTGATTAACGGTTTTGTCTAAATCATCTTGTTCGCTTTGAGGTTCATCCAAATCTTCACCCATGTCACTTGCAACATGATTGTGTGGTTCGTTAATGGTAATTGTTTTAGTTGGTGCCAGCGCCGCAGTAGAAAAGAAAGGCGCCCTCATCATAATTGCATGAATCTCATCCTTAGAAACAGGGCCGATAATGCTGGCAATAAGCAGTTCAAATACTCGGCCAATATTCAATAGAATGGTTTCTTTGGCATTCGTATAAAAATTAGCTTGCGCCAATAAAGTAATCAAAAAAATGGCTTTATCTTTATCGTCTGTATTCACACTTAGGAGATTCAGTTGTTTTATCTTTTCTTTAAAATTCCAGTTTATCTTAGCGTTCACCCCCACTTCGGCGACGGGATAAGGCAAGAGGGTTTGGTGCCCTTTCAGGCCAGCAAGCCACTCTGCCGGTAAGCGTTTGGTTAATTCATCCGACCAAAAAGAAAGATCATGCGCCTTATCAAATAGCTCAAAAATAGGCGCAGATTGGGCCAATGGCTGAAATAAAGGGGTATCGAAAATACTGCCGTGTTGATTCGAATCGGTCGCGGTCGCCAGTGTGTTCCAATGTTGTTTGGCGAGCAATAATAAATAAACGGTACCGGCTTTAGGTTCATAACAAAAATAATCCGCCATCTGCTGCACTAGGGCATTTTTGCTCTGTAGCGCCATGGCATTATCTTGGGTTGGCATATGCCACTGTTTGCGCACGGCTAGCTCGTTCTCTGCAAGGCGGATCGAGACTGGCAATTCAGGAATAAAGTTACTGCAATGCCTAACCAGCTGGGTTAAAGCACGGATCGATGGAATTGGCAGCGTCAACTTACTGCCTTCTAACCCATTCACTGGCCCAAACAGAAAAATCTCCATCCAAGCAATAAAATTACGCAATGGTATCACTTCCATTTGCTGGCTATCACGTAAGTAGATGTTACTTTGCTGCCAATAGTGACTTACTGGCGGCATAGATAAACGGCGCGTGAATGGCAAAATTTTACGCTGATATTCGGTTGCCAACTCAATGGCTTTTTCATAGGCCTCTTCATGACGATAGCCAGAGTCCTTAATCAGCCGGCCATGAAAATCACGCCAAGTCACCTCGTTATAAAGTTCAAGATCACCACAGACAATAGGTAAGACATAAGGCGTAGCCAAATATCGACGTACAATTTCAAGGTTTTCAAAAGCACGATTCAAGGAGGTATCGACGTCATCAATGGGCAAAATAAGTAATTTTTTTTCTAATAAGCCCAACACTTCACGGAAAAAATCTTGCACACAGTCAGCCAAATGCTTGTTGTTGTACATCGCACGTATCTTATCCATGCCATGACGGTCTTTCTGAATTTCAATCGATTCAAGCGAATGAGACAATTTCTCAAGCGTCTGATTTAAACTACGAGCTTTATTGGGATCTTTCCTTTGTGACTCTTTTACATCGTTGTCATGCAATACCGCTGCAACAATGATGTGCAAAAAGAGTGAATCGCTCTCTTCCAGTAGCGTTGGGTCTACTGGAGAAAAAATATGCACATCTTTTAACGTATCTTTGTCTTTAAGGTAGCTTTTCATATTCATGAGTACGGCAGTTTTCCCCGTACCACGAGCACCGTCTAGCGAAATTGCACTGTGTTCACGTAACTCACTGAGCGATCTGTTTTTTGCTGCGTCGCTCTTCTGAACGGCTTCTATGATCATCTTTCTCAACGGTTCATAAATCTCGTCGCAAGGTAGCAAAGTATTGGCATCAGGCAAGATGGTCGATTCCCCTGCATTTAAAGGAATGTATCTTTTATTTTGGTTCATTTAGGGCACCTAGCTATTTTTATTTTTATATGTAAATTTCAATTGATTCTATCATGAACACAATCAAAGGAACCGTTCGACACCAGCCACAAATTAAAACTTTATATTATAAAAAACCAACATTGCACGCACCACTGACTTTAAGTGCCAGGCAATCATGACCCAGTAAGCCACCACTTATTGCTGCACATCTAAATTAGGCTATAAAATTTAAAACTCACATTGAAAACATCATGTTAAAAATTAATGCATCCAATATAAAACTGAGGGGATTGTTATTTATTATTTTTAAATGGCCTAAATTCAGATAATAAGTGCGACACTCATGGAAAGGCGTAGAAGAGGAGGCCAACTGCTGAAAGTAGTACGCTCTTCTCGCCAAAGAAACAAGCAGTACTACCATGAGTTATCAGCAGT
>JAWXTX010000194.1:0-2427 GCA_044433165.1 Ferrimonas sp.
CGGGGGCTTCAATAACCTGATGCACCTCATCAACGGCGGAGACCTTCATTACTGCTATACCAAGATTGCCTTCTAACACCTGCATGCCACCTGTCGCTTGGAAGGGATTATCAACCGGTCTTAGTACGTCTAAATCCGCTGATTGTTGCAGCCCAGGAAGCCATTTCAGTTCACCGCCTACCAACGTAGGTACTTGGGTGTAAAGATCCAAGCCTTCACCCACGATTGTTTGAACATCGTTGTGGATAAGCCCGCCAATACGCAGTTGCGCCATCAAAAAGGCCATACCACCGGCTTGATGAAAGTGGTTGATGTCTGCTTGCCCATTCGGATAGATGCGCGCCAATAACGGCGTGACGCTCGATAATTCAGCAAAATCTTGCCAGTCTACGATGATCCCTGCTGCCCGAGCCATTGCCACAAGATGCATGGTTAAATTGGTTGAACCGCCCGTTGCTAATAGCGCCACGATGCCATTTACAACCGACTTTTCTGAATAGATATCGGCCATGCGGCCTTGCTGTTCGTGGGCTAAACGGCACACTTGCTTTGCAGCCGCATCGGTTAACGCTTGGCGCAATTCGGTATGCGGTGCGACAAAAGAAGAACCCGGCAATTGTAAGCCCATCGCTTCAATAACCAGTTGGTTAGAATTCGCCGTACCATAAAAGGTGCATGTGCCTGCACTGTGGTAAGCAGCCGATTCCGCTTCTAACAGTGCGTCATCGCCCACTTCACCTTTGGCGTATTGCTGGCGAATGGCGGCTTTCTCTTTATTCGGCAGTCCCGATGGCATTGGGCCGGCGGGCACAAACAGAATAGGCATATGGCCAAAACTTAACGCCCCCATCGTTAGCCCCGGTACGATTTTATCGCAGATCCCAAGTAAGAGACCGCCATCGAACATGTTATGCGACAAACCTACCGCGGTCGCCATGGCGATCACCTCACGGCTCATCAAACTCAGCTCCATGCCTGGCTGCCCTTGAGTAACACCATCGCACATTGCCGGAACCCCTCCGGCTACTTGAGCGACGCTGCCGACTTCACGGCAAGCGGCTTTAATTTGCGCTGGATAAGTTTCATAGGGCTGATGCGCCGAAAGCATATCGTTATAGGCAGTAATAATGCCGATATTTGCCTTGTTTAGAGCTTTTAGATCGCGTTTGTCCGTATCGCAGCACGCCGCAAAACCGTGGGCTAAATTGCTGCACGACAGTTGCCCACGTAGTGGCCCTTGTGCTTGTTGCGCATCCATTCTCGCCAGATATTCGGCTCGAGTCGCGGCACTGCGTTGAATGATTCGCTCTGTTACTTTAGCAATGATGGGATGAATCATTTTTGGGCGCTCCAATAAACATCCACTGGGGTGTGGTGTTGATTCAATATGGCTCGAATTGGCATTTCATCTGCATTGCGACCGGCTAATGCCTGCTCTAAAACCGCTTTTTTATCTTCACCGGTAATGTGCAAGAAGATCTGGCGGCTATCAAGGAGTGCCTGCAAACTCATCGAGATCCGTGCGTGGGGGGCGCTTGTTGGCTGTACGGCTAACAAACGTGCAGAGGTAGTTAACCCTTGCTGAAGTGCTTCAGCGCAGGGAAATAATGAAGCGGTGTGGCCATCATTCCCCATTCCTAAGATCACTACATCAAAAGGGCCATGAATGTGTGCGAGCTTTTCCGTCGCCAAAGCCAACCCATCTGTCGGTGAGCTGTGCATGGTTACCAGCCCCGTAAAATGCGCTGAGGCGGCTTTATCTTGAAGCAGGTGTTGACGCACCAAACGCTCATTGCTTTCTGCATCATCCGCTGGCAACCAACGCTCATCGGCTAAAGTGATATTCACAGCGGACCATTCAATGCCTATTGCACTGAGGTGCCGAAATAACGGTAATGGCGTGCTGCCGCCACTCACGACCAGCGAAGCTCGACCGCGCTGGTCGATGCCCGCTTGCAGTAAATCAGCAATTTTAGTGGCTAATTGCGCAATCAGTTGCTCGGATTGCTCAAACGTTTTAAACACCGGCATCGCTATTTGAGTCATGGTAATTTTACTCCTCCCAAGAGCGACCGTCGCGGGTGATCAGAGCCACCGATGCCACGGGACCCCATGTGCCAGCTGGATAGCTTTTTAATGGTTCACTGCTGTACTGCCAGGCATTGATGATTGAATCACACCAGATCCACGCTTGTTCCACTTCATCTCGCCGCACAAACAGCGCTTGATTGCCCAGCATGCATTCCAGTACTAACCGTTCGTATGCATCTGCAATTCGTTCGCTTTTAAATGTATCACTGAACGACAAATCCAACTTGGTGGTTTGTAAGCGCGTGGTTTGATCCAAACCCGGTACTTTATTCATCATTTGAATTTCTACCCCTTCATGGGGCTGAAGACGAATGATCAATTTGTTAGAAGGCAATT
>JAWXTX010000195.1:0-2363 GCA_044433165.1 Ferrimonas sp.
GAGGCTTAATCGCTTTTGGCGAGCCGTTGTCCCGTCGACAGGGGCGCATTATAGGCACCCGTTTAAAACGCGCAAGGCTTTATTTCAAAAAAATGACCGTTCGACCAAAAAGCAACCAAAAGCAAGGCGCATGGCCGAATTACCAGCCAATAGCGATGAAATTACAAACAAATTTTGCACATTGATCGAGAGCACAAGAGCAGAGGTGCCTTAATTTCCTGCAACTGTCATCGATTCAAATAAAATAGGGCCGGCCGCCAGTGAGTGACGAACATCCACATCACTGCCCATGGCAACCATATTGCGGTACATCTGCTTCAGATTACTGGCAATGGTAATTTCGTGTACAGGATATTGAATCTGACCATTTTCCACCCAAAATCCAGCGGCACCTCTAGAATAATCTCCCGTAACACCATTAACCCCCTGCCCCATCAGTTCAGTGACAAATAGACCACGGTCTAATTGCTTCAGCATTGTAGTTAAATCTCCACCATTACGACTTAATTGCCAGTTATAAATGCCGCCGGCGTGACCGGTATTGGCCAGACCTAATCGACGTGCAGAATAAGCCGTTAATAGATAGGTCTGTAAAACACCATCACGAATAATGTCACGCGCTTGAGTCGCCACGCCTTCGGAATCAAACATACGCGAGCTTAACCCGCCCAATAAATGAGGATTTTCGTAAATATTGAACCATTCTGGAAAAAGTGACTGATTTAGGCTGTCAGTTAAAAAGCTGGCATTGCGATAAAGGCTCGCCCCACTTATCGCCCCAACCAAGTGAGCTATTACCCCAACAGATTGCGCGGCATCAAATAACACTGGTACTTGGCATGTTGTTAATTTTCGAGCACCTAGACGCGCAGCGGTTTCTTGCCCTGCAGCAGTACCAACAGTTTCAGGAGAATCGAGCTGTTCAAATCGTCGCGCTATACTGTAATCGTAATTGCGCTCCATACCTTGAGAGTCTTTCCCTATGGCAACACACGATAAACTGTGGCGAGAGCTGCAGCTTGAACCCAGAAAGCCGTGACTGTTTCCATACACCTTTAAGTTTTCATGGCTACTTACAGTCGCGCCATCGGAATTGACAATACGACTGTCCGCCGCCATCGCAGCGGCCTCTGCCCGCGCGGCTAACTCAATGGCTTGATGAGGTTCGATATCATGGGGATGGTATAAATCCAGATCACGCAGATCCGTGGCCATCTGCTTGGCGTCAGCTAAACCGTTAAATTCATCAGCACTGGTTTGATTGGCGATTGTGGCGGCGGCTTGCACGGCAGCGCGAATAGCCTCTATTGACAGATCAGAGGTAGAGGCATTGCCCTTACAGCCATTACGATATACCGCAATTCCCAGAGCACCATCTTTGGTAAATTCAACCGTTTCCACTTCACCTAATCGAGTGGAAACCGATAATCCTTGCTGCTTTTGAACAGCAACTTCAGCCCCATCTAGACCTAAACTGGCTGCTACTTCCAAGGCTCGGGTTACCGCTTGTTCCAACTCTGTGCGCTGCAGCGCTAAACGCTCACTCATCCGGACATTGCTCTTTAATGATAAAGCAACAGCATAGCAAACCCGCCGCTGGCAAAGCACGATTGATGCGTTTTTTTACAAGGAAATCACGGGATTTCATCTCTCATTCGTAACGATTCAGGCCTGACTTTGCTAAACTCGCCTCTTTTCCCGTTGGAGCCGCTCACTATGGCCATCGAGCACGATTTTGAAGACGACTGGATCAGTAAATCCCAATTAAAACGCGAAGCGGAATACCACCAAAAATTAGGTGAAGAGTTATTAGAACTCAATCCTGGCCAACTGGCTAAAGTACCGCTAGATGACGATCTCTTAGTTGCGCTGCAACTCGCCCATAAAATTCGCAACAAGCATGAAGCTTATCGTCGGCAACGCCAGTATATCGGCAAACTGATGCGCAACCGCGATCCAGAGCCAATTGAAGCGGCCTTAAATGTATTCCGTAATGAATCGGCCCTCGCAAATCAGCGTTTTCATCAACTAGAAGTACTGCGCGATCAACTCTTAACTGGGTCGAATGACGCGTTACAGCATGCCTTAAATGAACACCCTCAGTTGAATGCAGACGTGCAGCGCATGCGTCAATTAATCCGCCAAGCCATCAAAGAACAAGCCGCCAATAAGCCCCCCAAAGCAGCTCGCGAGCTCTTCAAATTATTGCGTTACACTGTTTTGGATTAATTTCATTACCACAAAAATGCAAAAAGGCACCCCTAGGGGTGCCTTTTTAGTAAGAGCGGTAAGCCCTAACGTTGATTACTCAACGATAGTTGCTACTACACCAGCACCTACAGTACGGCCGCCTTCACGAATCG
>JAWXTX010000196.1:0-2337 GCA_044433165.1 Ferrimonas sp.
CGTGGCACCAAAGGTGCTGCCTTAACCACCTTCATCAGTTTGGCTGGCTCTTACTTGGTATTAATGCCAAATAACCCTCGCGCAGGTGGGATCTCTCGTCGTATCGAAGGGGATGAACGCACCGAATTAAAAGAAGCACTGGCTAAGCTTGAAGTACCCCAAGGTATGGGGTTAATTGTACGCACCGCCGGTGTTGGCAAAGCCGCCGAAGAGTTAGCGGATGACTTAGCGGTGTTGCTGCACCACTGGAACGCCATTAACGATGCCGCACAAGCACAGCCTTCGCCACTATTGATCCACCAAGAATCCAATGTGATTGTGCGTGCCATTCGCGATTACCTCCGCAGCGATATCGGTGAGATCCTCATCGACAATCCAAAAGTATTCGAGCAGGCCAAAGATCACATTGCCCTCGTGCGTCCAGATGCCCTGCCAAAGCTCAAGCTTTATCAAAGTGAAGTACCGCTATTTACCCACTACCAAATTGAGAGCCAGATCGAGTCTGCGTTCCAACGCGAAGTGCGCCTACCTTCTGGTGGTTCCATCGTTATCGATCCAACCGAAGCCTTAACTGCAGTTGATATCAACTCAGCGCGGGCAACCAAAGGGGGCGATATTGAAGAAACCGCCCTACAAACCAACTTAGAAGCCGCTGATGAAATTGCCCGTCAATTACGCTTGCGCGATCTAGGTGGCTTAGTGGTTATCGACTTTATCGATATGGGCCCCGTGCGTCACCAACGCGATGTTGAAAACCGTTTACGTAATGCCGTTCGCCACGACCGAGCTCGTGTCCAACTGGGGCGCATTTCACGCTTTGGCCTGCTGGAGATGTCTCGTCAGCGTTTGCGTCCATCCTTAGGCGAATCTGCCGCCCATTTATGCCCCCGCTGTAGCGGTCAAGGCTCTATTCGTGGCACAGAATCGCTGGCGCTTTCCATTTTGCGTTTAATGGAAGAAGAAGCGATTAAAGAAAATACATCGCAAATTGAAGCGCAAGTACCTACGGATGTTGCAGCCTATCTGCTTAACGAAAAGCGTAAAGCAATCCGCATCATCGAACAGCGCCATAAAGTTGAAGTGTATGTGATCCCGAATCCACACATGGAAACACCAGCCTATAAAGTGGTTCGCCATCGCAAAGATGACACCATCGCCGAAGCGAGCTACAGCTTGGTTGAGCGCCCAGAAGCAGTGCTGTATGAGCCACGCAAGCATGAACGTGCGCAATTAGACAAACCGGCAATCAGTGCATTGGCTTCAGCCAAAGTGGAAGAGCGCCCGTTGAAGCAAGATAAGCCAAAACGTGAAGCACGCTCGCCACGCCGTAACGACGCTAAAGCCGCTACGACCGCAACGGCACAACCATCGTTTTTCACCCGTCTACTCGAAACCGTAAAAGGTTGGTTTAGTAACAAAGAGGAAAATACGCCACCATCATCAAAAAATGGCCGTCGTGACAACCGTCGTCGCAACGATCGTAAAGAACGCGGTGAGCGCAATGACCGTAATGACCGTCGTCGTAATCGCAACGACAAGCGTGATGATAAGCGCGATGAGACCGAAGCCAGCCCTACGGCTGATGGCCGCACCGAACGTCGTCGTTCTCGCCGTGAGCGCCCAGAGCGCCCAGAGCGCCCAGAGCGCCCAGAGCGTAATAATGCCGAGGCGCGTACTGAACGCAATGCCCGTACCGAACGTCCAGAGCGTAACGACACTCGTCGAGAAGACACTCGCTCTGACAACAGCAAAGTACGGGATGATAATCGCCGCAATGAACGGGCCGAAGAGCGTCGTAATGAGCGTCGTCGCTCCAAGCGCGATCAAGATGCCATTGAGCCACAAAACAACGACGTCGCGGTAGCTGAAGCCGAGCTTTACCCAGAACCAGCCAAACGCGAGCGCCGTCCACGTCGCTCCCTTGAGCGCTCAGTTCGAGTGGATGAGCAACGTCACGAGCCAGCGCCAACTGAAGAGGTGATCGCCGAAATCAACGCTGAGGAAACGATCGCCCCAGCACTGGAGGCTCGAACCTCAACAGAGAGCAACACGCGCAGTGACGACAATAATGAAATCACCCTGACTGACAGTGAGCGTCAAGCACAACGTCGCTCACGCCGCAGCCCTCGTCATTTACGCGCGGCAGGGCAACGCCGTCGCCGTCATCGTGATGAAGAAAATGAGAGTGAAACTCAAACTTCAGAACAGTCACGTGAAACCACTGTGAACGTTGCAGCGTCGGCGGCCGCTACAGCCAGCGCACCAGCAGCAACTGCACCTGTGGCTGAAACCACACCAGCAGCGGCTGCACCTGTGGCTGAAACCGCACCAGCAGCA
>JAWXTX010000197.1:0-2319 GCA_044433165.1 Ferrimonas sp.
TTACTCCTCGACGTTCATTGCTGCGGCAGCCTCTTTGTGACTGTTGCCATGAGTGATAACTAGCTCAGCACACTCACGTTTAAACTCAGGCGTAATTTTTCTTGGCATTTTTTCTTTCTTTTGGCTGTGTTGCACAGATACAAAAAGGCTCGTTAATTGCTTAACGAGCCTTTGTTAAATCCAAGCGTTATGGGCGCTTGATTAGTTCATGCCGTATTTTTTCAGCTTCTTACGCAGGGTGCCGCGGTTGATGCCGAGAATATTGGCGGCGCGGGTTTGGGTGCCGCGCGTGTACTGCATCACGATGTCCAGCAGAGGTTGCTCTACTTCACACAGTACCATTTCATAAACTTCAGAGGCTTCTTGGCCATCCAGTTGTGCAAAGTAGTTGCTTATTGCACGCTTTACGGAATCGCGCAATAATTGTGGCTTAACTGTGCCGTTTGGTGTCTCGATTTGGCCAACGGTCAGTTGGTGCGCTTCAGAAAAGGAGTTCTGCTGATCAAACATACTGTCTAGCTCTGTCTCTTAATGTTTATCTACTTCAAAAAAGCGGGCGAGTGTCTCGCGCTGTGCGGCCGCACTGTCCAGTTGGTTAAACTGGCGGCGACGTTCCGGTTGTTGCTGGTTATCGAGATACCAACCCACGTGTTTGCGGGCGATGCGCATACCACGCTCATCACCATAAAACGCGTGTAACTGTTGCACATGTTCTTGCATCAGTTGCCAGCGTTCCTCAAGTGAGGGTTCCGGCAGATGGGTTCCGGTTTTTAGGTAATGGTCTATTTCGCGAAAAATCCACGGGCGACCTTGCGCCGGACGCCCAATCATTAGGGCATCGGCGTTGGTCTTAGCCAAAACCATGCGTGCTTTCTCGGGGCTGTCGATGTCGCCATTGGCCACTAACGGTATCGAGATAGCATGCTTTATCGCCGCAATGGTGTCGTACTCGGCTTCGCCTTTGTACATGCATTGTCGTGTTCGACCGTGCACGGCGAGTGCAGCGATACCACATTGCTCAGCAATGCGAGCGATTTCGACGCCATTGCGGTGTTCCGGATCCCAACCGGTTCGGATTTTTAAAGTAACGGGCACATCAACGGCGTTTACCACTGCTGTGCAAATCGCTTTAACAAGTTCCGGGTGTTGCAGCAGGGCAGAGCCCGCCAGCTTTTTATTAACTTTTTTTGCAGGGCATCCCATGTTGATGTCGATGATTTGGGCCCCACGCTCTGCATTAAAGCGCGCGGCTTGTGCCATCAACTCAGGTTCAGCACCGGCGATTTGTACGGAGCGGATCCCACTTTCATTGGTGTGATCCATGCGCGCCATGGATTTTTCCGTCGCCCAAACTTCTGGGTTGGCAGAGATCATCTCACTGACGGCCAAGCCGGCGCCTAAACGGCGGCATAATTGGCGAAAGGGTAAATCGGTGACTCCGGCCATCGGCGCCACGATCAGCTGGTTTGCCAGTTGATGGGGTCCAATTTTCATAGTCACTTTTTAACCTGCTCCGAAACGAGGGGGCGAATCTTACTCTTTTTTTGGCACAGTGGGAAGGTCATAAAATGTACGCAAGGCAAATTAAATTTCTTGACTTTCCAGCGGAAAACTCAGGACAGCAAAGCAAAATCACGCGAGTGGTTACTCACTCTGGTGGTTTTGCTTTGCAAGGGGGCTTTTATGCGCATTTATGCAGCGTGTTTTTGGCCATCTAAGCGGCACCAATCGCCTTCAATCGTGGTTGGATTGAGCGTAAACCATTGGCTGTAAATGGTGCGCAATTCCTCCGCTTGTTCTTGTAATAAGCCAGATAATGCCAATTGGCCACCGGGTTTGACTAAGGCACTAATCACCGGAGCCAGCTCACGCAGTGGTCCGGCTAAGATGTTAGCCACCACCACATCGGCTTGTAAGTCTTGCGGCTGATCTTTAGGCAAGTAAACCGTTAGCTTGTCTTTAATGCCGTTTCGTTCGGCATTATCGGCAGAAGCGGTCAGTGCTTGGGGGTCGATATCTAAGCCAACCACATCCGCTGCGCCCAATTTGATGGCGGCAATGGCCAATATGCCCGATCCACAACCGAAGTCGACCACTTGTTTGTTGGTGAGATCCAAGCTGTCTAACCACTGCAAACATAAGGCCGTTGTTGGGTGGGTGCCGGTACCAAAGGCCAAACCAGGGTCCAGCAACACATTGACGGCATCGGGTTCAGGGGCTTCGCGCCAGCTGGGGCAGATCCATAAACGATGGCCAAATTTCATGGGGTGGAAGTGATCCATCCATTCGCGTTCCCAATCTTTGTCTTCCAGCGCTTCG
>JAWXTX010000198.1:0-2235 GCA_044433165.1 Ferrimonas sp.
TTATCTTTACCTGCCCAACCTCTCAACTACACCGATGGGTTGATCCCCGCACATTATCAACAAAATGATTTTCCAGCAGCACTGTTATTTCAACGCGCAGCCATTGAATTTGATAATACGCCAGAAAGTAATCCCATTACGGATGCGGGGGCAACGCTTGGATAAGTCCTCTTTTATGACACGGCTTTAAGCGTCGATGGTCAATTTTCTTGCGCTCACTGTCATATGGCCGCACATGAATTTAGCGATCCGGCTCCGACCAGCCTTGGTGTCAATGGCCACACTACACGCCGACATAGCATGGGGTTGGTTAATGCTCGGTTTTACCCAAGCGGAGCCTTTTTGGGGATGAACGGGCCACCAGTTTGGAAGAGCAAGTCATCCAACCTTTTTTTGAAGAAACTGAATTAGGGCTCACAGCCGATGAGCTGCTCAGTAAAGCGCACGCTCAGCCCTATTATGCCGGCCTATTTGAAACGGCATTTGGCGACCCGCAGATTGATCAATCTCGTATGGCTCAAGCGTTGTCGCAATTTATTCGAAGTTTGGTTGCAGGTCGCTCACGCTACGATGTTGCTCGAGCCAAAAGCGCCAATGCCATTGTCGATTTTGACTATTTCAGTGAGCAAGAAAATTGGGGCAAACGGCTCTTTTTCATACCAAGAACACTCGACAATGGCGAGCAAGTACACTGCGCGGGCTGTCACACTACTGAAGCCTTTGTCGGCCCGCTATTAACCCCGCCCTTCAGCACCAGTAACGCCAGCAATAATGGCTTGGATCTCCTCTCTACGAATGATTTAGGCGTCTATGAAACAACCGGTAACCCCAATGATGTAGGCAAATTTAAAGTGCCATCTTTAGTGAATATTGCCGTTACCGCCCCCTACATGCACGATGCCCGCTTTGCCACTTTAGAAGAGGTGATCGCCCACTACAGCCAAGGAATCCAAAACCACAATAATTTAGCGCCACCATTACGAGGCCCAAATGATCAAGCGCTGCAATTTAATTTTTCAGAAGCTGAGGCCCAAGCGCTGCGTTCTTTTTTACACACCTTAACCGATCACGCCCTACTTACCGATGAACGCGTGCTTGATCCCTTTATTCGGGCACAATAGTCACCACAACTAACCCAAAGTTTGTGGCTTAATCGCATGGTACAAAAAAAGCGCCCTTAAGCGCTTTTTATGGTTACCCAATTGGGCGTCCTAACGTTCACCGCCGTTTAACGGTTTGGTTTAGCCCCAGCTTTGGGGCTGCTACCACGGCTGCGATGCTTGGTTACCGCACGCCGGATTTTATTGGTTTTTAAACGAGATTGACGACGTTGGCCGGCTTTATCTTGCGCCAACAAAGTGCGAGTCTCTGGCGTCATCGCCACCAGTTGACGCAGGTAATTAACCTGCTCCAATGGTAATTCGACCCAACCGCCGCGAGGCAACCCCTTTGGCAGTGGAATGTCACCATAACGGATCCGCATTAAGCGGCTTACTTGCACCTCTTGGCTTTCCCACATCCGACGCACTTCACGGTTACGGCCTTCGGTTAATACCCCATGGTACCAAGTGTTTAGCCCTTCACCACCAGCGCGACCTAAGCGTCGGAAGCTGGCTTTACCATCTTCCAAGTCCACCCCTTGTCGCAAACGGTTTAGCATGGCGTCATCCACTTCGCCAAAAACGCGAATGGCGTACTCACGTTCAACTTCATGAGATGGGTGCATCAAACGGTTCGCGAGCTCACCATCGGTGGTAAACAGCAACAACCCAGAGGTGTTAATGTCCAACCGTCCAACGGCAACCCAGCGGCTTTCTTTGAGTTTAGGCAAACGATCAAACACGGTTGGACGGCCTTGAGGATCGGTACGAGTACATAACTCACCTTCAGGCTTATAATACGCCAAGACTCGGCAGATGATGTCGTCTTCTGCCATCAACGAAATCAAGTTACCATCAATGCGTACTTTCAGATCGGAACCGCCTTCGATGCGATCGCCTAATTTGGCCACTTGACCATCAATGCTCACGCGTCCGGCAGCGATCACCGCTTCCATCTCTCGACGGGATCCGTGACCTGCTCGAGCTAATACTTTCTGTAATTTTTCGCTCATTAATCTCTTCTTTAACCTGTACTGCTCTAATGTACTGACGGATCAGAATCCGCATTGCGCTGACGAAACATTATCGCCAACGCCTGTTCATCGTCTAACGCTGGCAACTCGGCCAAATTCGC
>JAWXTX010000199.1:0-2235 GCA_044433165.1 Ferrimonas sp.
CGCATCAATATCGGCTTCAGTTAAAGTATCGGGTAATGCCTTATCTAATTTAGGGCGACCTAAACCGATAGTGGGGTCCACATCAATCAAACGCTGGCGACACGCATAACCATAAAATCGTTTAAGAGTAGTGAGGTTGCGCGCATTCGAACTTTTAGCCAGACCTTGTTTCTGTCGCTGCGCCATATATTCCGCCAAATCCAGTGCGGTTAATGTCAACAATTCGCGCTGCCCGTCAAAGGCGCGATCTAAATGACAGAGATCCGCTCGGTAGGCAGCCAACGTATTATCCGCTAAGCCACGTTGGGCCCATAAGTGATCGCAAAACTGTTCGATAACTTTATTATTGCTCATTATTTCAATGGCTTAGTTAATTTATTGGGTGCCCGAATGGCGCATAACTACTTACAATTCCAGTCGGCTTTTGCCTCGCTGACCTGTTAGGTTATCAGCGAGTGACTGCACCGGATATGCAGCCTACCTTCATGATGGGGGTAGTATGTACTTAAGCTGTACTAAAAGGGAGATTTCATGGCTCTATGGCGTCGTCGGCTTATGCCTCTTGGCATCATTATCATCTTTGTTGGCCTAACTCTGGGGTTATTGTCGCACTGGGCTCCCAAGAAAGAAACGCCACCAAAACCGGACATCCTTCCTTTGGTGGAAGCCATTACCCCAACGCTGCAATCTCATCAAGTGCAGCTGCGCTCCTACGGGGTATTAGAGCCAAAACAACAAACCCAGTTAGTGGCCGAAGTCAGTGGCCGTTTAGTGCAACTGACTGCCGCCTTTGAAGTAGGCCAATTCGTGCAACAAGGGCAGTTGCTTGCACAAATTGAACCTGCGGATTACCAAACCGCTTTACTGCAAGCCGAAGCGAACTTGGCGCAAGCTCGCGCCCAATTACAGCAAGAACAAGCGCAAGGAGCAGTCGCTGCGGCGCAATGGCGCGGGGTAAGTAATGGCGTACCGCCCGAATTAGGGTTACGCAAACCGCAATTAGCGCAAGAACAAGCCAATGTGCGCAGCGCCGAAGCCGCCTTGGCTCGAGCTCAGCGAAATTTAGCGCGCACTGAATTGCGCGCACCTTTTAGTGGCATCATCAGTCAACGGGTCGTCGATTTAGGCCAATACATTAATATTGGTACCGAGCTTGGCCAAGTTAATGGCACTCAACAGGCACGTATCCGCTTGCCATTATCGCCATCGGAACTGGCCTTACTGCCGCCAAGCCAAAAGGCCAACGTGCAATTGCGCTTTGATAACGGCACGCTCCCTCAAGTTTGGCAGGCTCGCATTATCGGTAATGAGGGGCTGATCAACGCCGACAATCGCATGATCTATTTAGTGGCAGAATTAGATGATCCCTATAATTTTGATCAGCAACACCCCGCACCATTACCCTATGGCGCCTTTCTTACGGCCGAAATTCAAGGGCGGCGGCTTGAGCAAGTATTACGCTTACCACGACATGCGGTGCGCGATAACCGCGTTGCAATCATTACGGCTGAAAACACCGTTGAGCTGCGACCCGTTACGGTGGTGCACGCGGATCTTGAGCAAGTTTACGTTACCCTGCCATTTCGCGCTGATGAACGTTTAAGCCTCACCCGCCTAACGGGATTAGATAACGGCCGACGTGTCAATGTGTTGGGCGATCCCTCACCGGATAAACAGCTCGCTCAAGAGCCGATGGCCGCTCCCCCCACAACGCCCCAGCCAACCCCCAGTGATGGCGGTGCTGCCAGCTCACCTCGAGGCAGCAGTGGCCAGCAATCCGTTAGCATTGGAGGGCAATAACAATGGCACGTAATGATCCAAACCAAGGTGTGATTGCTTGGTTTGCTCGCAATCCCGTCGCGGCAAACCTATTAATGTGGGTTTTATTAATTGGCGGCTTGCTCTCTGCATTTACCATCAGCAAAGAGATTTTCCCTAAGTTTGAATTAAATTTGGTGAAGGTTCAGGTGGCCTATCCCGGTGCGGCACCACAAGAGATAGAACAGGGGATCACCATTAAAATTGAGGAGGCCATCAAAAACATCGAAGGGATAAAAAAAATACGTTCCTATGCCAATGAAGGCAGCGGCAGTGTCACCATTGAGGTTGACGATAAGTTTGATCCCAAAGCCATTTTAGATGAGGTTAAGCTGCAAGTAGACGCCATCTCCAGTTTTCCCGAGCGCATTGAACAACCGGCTATTTACCAAATTAAGCCAGAGTCTGATGTGATGT
>JAWXTX010000200.1:0-2221 GCA_044433165.1 Ferrimonas sp.
CTTTGCTCGCGTGTTCGCTATCTGCAAGCGGCTTAAAGCCACTACGAAGCCAACGCAATACTGGCGCAAACCACTCAATTCTTAGCGCATTTTCATCCCCTGCTACATCCAACCCGCGAAACCATCGTGCAGGCTGAAAATGGAAATGGGGGTTCAATCTGCCACCCAAAAATTCAACCCGATTCCAGCCCGAACGGCATCCTAAATTGCGCATCAATGTTTCCGCTTCTAACCACAATTTTTGGCTATCTAGTTTAGGTCTCAGTCTTTGTTGATGAGGCAACGAGCGTGAGAAGTGTCCACAAAATTGCCAACGCTCTAAGGCCTGCATCATGGCTAAAACTGACATATCAGGTTGAATCTCAGATTCACCAAAAATGTAAGGGGGGTTAGGCAAAGACAAATTACTATGAGCAAGCAAACCGCAAGCAATATCAGCAGCTAACTTAGGTTTAAACGCCAACGGCCCAGACTTGATCTCAGCCACATCCCCCATTGCTGGCAGCAAACGGCGGATATTATCATTGCCCTTTGACTTACGTTTCATAACAGAGCTAAAAGAACGCTCAGCAAAACGAGTTAACCCCTGCCCATCCATAATCAAGCTATGGCGTAATTGGTTAATTATTTGCCAAAAACACAAAATGGCAGCTCGTTGTCGTGGGCATACCCCATCCTCTTCGTAACGACGAAAAAGATAGATATATAACCAAAGCCAACGATTCGCTTCACCATGAGCCATTGCCAAAGCAAATTCACCTAACACCCAATCCGCACTACTGGGTTTGGCCATCTGAAGATTGTTAAAAAGCAACTGCCAGTCGGGCTTATGGGAAGAGTCATCCATGCCACCATCCAACTGCGTCAAATGCTGTAACCAATCTTTGCCGTAACGAGACCGACAACTCTTATCGTCTTGGTGTTCAGCGCTATGGCCATCGAACTGCTCGCGGGGCTTCAGCAACAAAACCAGCAATGTCCGAGCTCGATGCAATAACCGTTGTAGCTCGTCGTACTGCTTGCATTGCCATAAACTGGCTTTGCCTTCTCTTCGCGGGTTATTTAACTCGCCATCCGCCAGCAAATAATCATCCAGAATCGCGCTATCAGCAGTGATCCCCCAAAAATGCACATGGCCTTCAGCAAACGGCAATGATGCGCTGCCCAAGGGCGCGAAAAACGCCGTCTGTGCCGATACCACTCGGCGAATGTCGTTCGGGCGCGGTAAGTCGTCCAGCCATTGCGCCAAATGCTTCCCCGCCAGCAAGGTCGGGTCCATTCCCGCGGCGAGGCGCACATACGCCTGTACCTCACATTCTCGATAGCACAGTAAGTCACCATTGCGCTGCAATAAACGCCGTTGCAGCTCGTCCAACCACGGCAGTGTTGGGGTTAGCAGAAAATCGCCATCGAGCATACGCCCCATTAATTGGCGCACATCGGTCAGCCGATGCTCACGCGGATAGCGTGCTTCCACGGCCTCGACCAGTAAATGATAGTAATCATCCTGCAACCGATGCCAGCGATCACACGCCACCCCTTCCGCTGGCTGCTGTAAAAATTGCCACAAATAAGCAGACAAACTTTTATCGCCAAAAAAGCACTCAGCGGCATGTTCCGTTAAAGAGCGCTGCAACATCAGAATTGCTCAGATGATTCGTTATTTTCGCAGGAGGCAATTAATACATCTTTAGCCTTGGAAGACCTTGAATAGAGCGATGTCATTCGATCCAATAGGGCTTTACGTTCATTCAAAGCCATTTTGATTAATTGGGCGCGAATGTTATCAAGGCTATTGTCTAATGTTTTGTCCAGCTCAGCGCCTAACTGCTCACACAGCCATGCCTCCTGCTTTGGCTTATTTGTGATTTTCTTTGTGCTTTTTTTTGTGTTTTTCTCATCGTCGGGCCACTGCCACTGCATAACGGCATCAATCCATTGTTTCAGTGGGTGCGCCGACAACGCGTAGCTCACAACTCGGCACTCAGCCCCTAAACCATGTAGGGCGTTACTGTCTTCATCATTGTTGTGCTCTTGTTGATTGGGCGCCTGCAAAAATGGCCGGACATTCCGCTTATATTGATCGTTATATTTGTAATTTTTCAAGTTTTCCGGATTGGTATTGGTTGTTGCGATCACATTGTCCAAACCAAATAACTCCCCTTTCTCAAAACTGGCAAAGGCAAACCAAGTGACATAGAACGTATGCGCGACCATATTC
>JAWXTX010000201.1:0-2146 GCA_044433165.1 Ferrimonas sp.
GGCTTTTGGGTTATCGTTGCCATGGTCATTGCCAACCTATTTTTGCAGATCCCAGCCATGAGCATGGCATTAAGTGCGTTGTTTATTCTGTTCTCTTCTGGGGCCATTTTAATGCAAACCAGCGCCATTGTACGGGGTGGAGAAACCAACTACATCAACGCAACGGTTACCCTGTTTGTTTCGCTCTACAACATATTTATTAGCTTGCTGAGCTTATTAGGCATGAGCAGTGACGACTAAGACCGATCTTTTCGGTTAGAATTGGGCCCATCTGGGCCCTTTTTTATGGCCCCTTCAATCCAATTGCCCTATGAGTAAATTTGTTGTTTTTGTAAATGGCGCCGCCTACGGCAGCCAACATGCCCACAGCGCATTGCAGTTCTGTACGGCGGTAATAGCCGGTGGCCACCAGTTAACCCAAGTCTTTTTTTACCAAGAGGGTGTTCATAACGCCTCTGCCCTACTTAGCCCCGCAGCGGATGAACCCAGCCTGATATTGGGCTGGCAACAATTGGCTCAGCAAGGCGTTGCGTTAGTTTGTTGCGCCTCAGCGGCATTACGCCGTGGCGTGGTGGATGATGCTGCCGCGGCAGAATTGGCGGTGCCACACCCCCAAGGTAATTTAACAGCCCCATTTCGGTTAGGCGGTTTAGGCGAGTACGTAACCGCAGCAAACGATGCGGATCGGGTGGTGCAATTTGGCTGATTCTATCGAGTTAACAACCGTTTTTATCAGTGCACCACAAGGCCATAGCCGTGGTCGCGAGGGGCTTGATCTGCTGATGCTCAATGCTAGTTATGAACGCGTTTGTGCCGCCCTCTTTGTTGGCGATGGCGTATACCAATTGGTCGCGGGGCAGCAGCCGCAGTTAACGGGCAATAAAGATCATTCCGTCACCTTTAAAGCCTTACCTTTGTATGATGTAGAACGCATTGTGGTATGCCAGCAATCGCTGCAAGAGCGCCAATTGGCGGTTGCCGATCTCCTACTGGCCGATACTTTGGAAATCGCCGAGCCAAGTGCCATTCAAGCGCTGCTCAGCCACAGCAAAGAGATATTAACCTTTTGAGCACCTTGCACACCCTAAGCCACTGCCCGAGCAACCCTGAAGCCTTAGCCTGCTTACTGCGCTATCGCGCCAGTGACGATCCTGTACTGCTATTGCAAGATGCGGTATGGATGTTAAGCCAACCTCGATTTGCGGCCATACTGCAGACATTGCCGTTATACGCCTTGCAAGATGATCTGCGCGCCCGAGCGCTTTCCCCAGCGGCCGATATCGCGCTTTCGATCATTAGCTACGCCGGCTTTGTGCAACTTACTTTAACCACCCACCAGCAAGTAACATGGTAAATACGATGCATTTTAATGGCCAAGAGATCGCCACCGACGCCCAAGGATATTTATTGGACAGCAGCCAGTGGCAACCGGAATTAGCCCCGTTATTGGCTGCCGAAGAGCAAATTGAATTATCCGAAGCCCATTGGGAAGTGGTGCATTTTGTGCGCCAGTTCTATTTGGAATTTAATACCAGCCCTGCGATCCGCGTTTTGGTAAAGGCCATTGCCCAACAATTGGGGCCAGATAAAGGCAATAGCCTCTATTTATTCAAATTGTTTCCCAAAGGCCCAGCCAAACAAGCCACCAAAATTGCCGGTTTGCCAAAGCCAGCTCGCTGCTTATAAAGCCAGCTTTTCACTCATGCCCGCTTAAGCGGGCATTTCTCATCGTTCTGCCCGCTTTACAGCACACACCACTGCCCTGCCTCTTGCGCCAAACAAAGTTCACCCCCAAACCAAAGCGCGCTACTTCAACCCACCTTGCATGAAACTCTGCTAACGTCGCCAAACGCTCAGACTGTGCCCAGCTACACTTACTGAACACGGTTTACGGGGGGACACAATGGATTACCAAGTCACCAGCTTAATTTTACAAACGCAGCCCGACCAACAAGAGACGGTAATGCAATACATTCACTCCATTACAGGGGCAGAGATACACGGCGCCAGTGATGACGGTCAACTGGTGGTTACCATTGAATCCGAGGGCCAAACCAGCGGTGTGGAGTACCTCAATACCATCCCTGGGGTGCTTTCAGTCAGCTTAGTTAGCCACCACATTGACTCCATTGAAACGCCGTAAGGA
>JAWXTX010000202.1:0-2134 GCA_044433165.1 Ferrimonas sp.
TCTCATTTAATTTATGGCCCCCCTCCCCACAACTGGCCGCCCATATGGCATCCACCCGCGCACGTACGGCGGCATCGGTTACGTTGGCATAATCGGGCAAATACATCGGCATTAAGCCGGCATCCGACGAGCCTTGAACGTTGTTTTGCCCACGCAGTGGGTGCAAGCCCGTACCCGGTTTGCCGATAAAACCGCACATTAACGCCAAGCTAATTAAACAACGCACGTTATTGGTGCCATGCACATGCTGGGTGATCCCCATTCCCCAAAAAATCATGCCCGCTTTGGCTTTGGCAAACATCGCCGCCGCTTGTTCCAACTGTGCCACCGAAAGCCCACAGAGCGCCGTCATTTTTTGTGGTGAAAAATACTGCAAATGCGCTTGTAATTCTGGCCAGCCTTGCGTGCGCTCCTGCAAGTAGGACGCGTTATACCATTGGTTTTTCTCAATTACATGCATCATGGCATTCAACAGTGCTACGTCGCTGCCAGGCTGATTTTGCAGCATTAACGTAGCAACATGCTGCAAGGCAATACCACGCGGGTCCACCACTATCAATTGGCCACCACGCTGCACGAATTGCTTAAAGAATGTGGCTGCAACGGGATGATTTTCTGTGGGATTACAACCTATTACCAAGGCAACATCGGCATTTAGTATTTGATTAAAACTGGCCGTTACTGCCCCTGAGCCAATGGCTTCCATCATTGCCGTAACGGAGGAGGCATGGCACAAACGGGTACAGTGATCGACGTTATTATGACCAAAGCCTTGGCGAATCAGTTTTTGCACTAAATAGGCTTCTTCATTCATGCATTTAGCGGAGCCAAAGCCAGCCACACTGGTGCCGCCAGCGCGCGCTTTTAATGCCAACAAACCGTCGGCGGCGTATTGTAATGCTTCGTCCCAACTGGCCTCGCGAAAATGGCTGGAAGGATCGCGCGGATCAATGGCTTCTCCTTTGGTGGCAGGATCTTTGCGGATCAAAGGGCGCATTAACCGATCTGGGTGGCTAATGTAATCAAATCCAAAACGGCCCTTCACGCATAAACGGCCGCGATTAGCAGGGCCATCGATCCCCTCGACGTAACGGATCTGCTGGTTTTCAACCTGTATCGAGATCTGGCAGCCCACACCACAAAATGGGCAAACACTGTGTGTTTCAGAGGTGGTTTGTTTTTTTCCTTGGCCTTGTTCATCAAGCAAGGTGGCTGGCATCAGTGCACCGGTTGGGCACACCTGCACACATTCACCGCACGCGACGCAGGTGGAGTCGTGGAGGCGATCGTCCTGATCAAAAATAACTTGAGTCGCCTGACCTCGATAACCCATGCCAATCACATCATTGCCCTGTATTTCTCGACATGCCCGTTGGCACAAATTGCATTGAATGCAAGCATCACCATGAAACGCGATGGCGGGATGGCCGTTATCCACTTGATGGGCCGCAATTGCAACTGGCGCTTTAGGAAAGCGACTGTGCGTTAAGCCAACACGGGTTAAGGTATGCTGATAATGCGACTGGCGATTCCGGTTGGGTTCGGTGTCTGCTGCAAGCAGTTCGACGACCAAGCGCCGGGCCGTTTGCGCCCGCTCACTCTGACGCCACACCACCATGCCTTCCTGTGGGTATCGTCGACAAGAAGGCGCCAATGTGCGCTCTCCTTCAATTTCAACCAAACAAGCACGGCAATTGCCATCCGCTCGGTAATCATGCTGTTCGCTAAAACACAAATGCGGAAGTGTATCGCCCAGCCGTTTGGCGATTTGCCACAGGGTTTCATCACTTCGGGCATGCACTTGTTGACCATCAAATGTGAATGAGAGCGTCGTTGCCACAGCCGTCATCTCATACCTCCTCGCCAAAATAGCGAATAACCGTTGTAAATGGATTACTGGCGGCTTGGCCTAAACCACAAATAGAACCCTCTCGCATAACGGTCGCCAAATCGGCAAGCAGGGGTTTATCCCATTGTTTAGCTTGCATTAATTGCACGGCTTTTTGGCAACCAACGCGGCAAGGGGTGCATTGGCCACACGACTCTGATGCAAAAAATTGCGCCATATTTTGCGCGGCTTGCACCACGGAGTCTTGATCAGATAGCACCACCACCGCCGCCGAACCGATTAACG
>JAWXTX010000203.1:0-2107 GCA_044433165.1 Ferrimonas sp.
AAAGTAGCGTTAATTGGCGCCGGGGGTATTGGGTTTGATATGGCTGAATTTTTAAGTGAATCTGGCCCGTCAGCCAGCGAAGACAGAGCGCTGTGGTTAAAACAATGGGGGGTGAATATTCATTATCAACAAGGTGCTGGGTTGGTCGCACGAGATCCTTCTGCCTTTGCCAGTGCTCGTGAAATTCATCTGCTACAGCGTAAAACCAGCAAATTAGGGAAAGAGTTAGGAAAAACGACTGGTTGGATCCATCGGGCAGTATTGAACGATCGTCAAGTGCAAATGGTTTCAGGGGTAAATTATGAAAAAATTGATGATGAGGGCTTACACGTATCGCAAGAGGGTAACCATTGGATCTTAAAAGTGGACCATATCGTATTGTGCGCCGGCCAAGAGTCTAATCGAGACTTGATTGCAGAGTTAGAGCAAAGCCAACAAAGTTATCAATTGATCGGTGGCGCAGAACTGGCCGCAGAGTTAGATGCAAAGCGCGCCATTCGCCAAGCATTAGAGGTAGCGATAGCGCTTTAATCGTGATTGTGCACTCTGTTTGGGCTTATTTCAAAGATACAGAGTGCACATCTGAGTTAACTCGTTAATCGCCCAATACCAAGTCGGACTGGGCAACGCAGCAACAAGGCAAAATTTCATTTTCCTTAATTTGCGCCAAAGGCGTTTGCAGGTAGTGTACTTGGCCACTTGTTAAGGTTACTCGGCAGGCGCCACAAAAGCCTTGTCGGCACTCACTGTAATAGCCGTGAGGGGCTAACGTACGGAGTAATGGCGCCTCGAGACGAATGGGCACCTGCTTACCATTGCGTAATATGACCGTAAAGCTCATAGGCGAAAATCGGCCAGATCCGCAATTGCGACTTGGCTATCAATTTGGTTGGTTAAATAAGAGCTGACTTCCACTTCTTGTGGCGCGACTTGCACCGAATCTGACTCAAGCCATTTGCTCATCCACGGCAGTGGGTTAGAGCGTTTTTCAAAGATCAATGGCAAGCCGAGGGCTGCCATACGCTGGTTGGTTATAAACTCAACATAATCGGCCAGAATGGTTTTGTTCATGCCAAGCATGGAGCCATCTTTAAAGAGGTATTCTGCCCACAGTTTTTCTTGTTCAGCCGTGCGACGGAAGATCTCAATGGCATCTTGATGGCAGGCCATGGCAATAGCAACCATCTCCGGATCATCTTTGCCCTCGATCATCAAATTGAGCATGTGCTGTGTTCCCAATAGGTGCAGTTGCTCATCTCTGGCAATTAAGCGGATTATTTTGGCGTTGCCTTCCATTTTTTCTTGCTCCGCAAACGCAAAAGAGCAAGCAAAAGAAACGTAAAAACGCACAGCTTCTAATACGTTGACGGACATTAAGCAAAGGTAAAGTTTGGTTTTAATGTCGCGTTTGCGGATGGTGACCGTGGTGTCGTTGATTTGGAGGGTGCCTTCCCCAAACTGTTGATAAAGCTGTGACAGTTCAATGAGCTCATCATAATACTGAGAGATGTCACTGGCGCGTTTTAATATCTCTTCGTTTACGACAATATCATCAAATACTTCACTAGGATTGCCGACAATATTACGGATGATATGAGTGTAAGAACGGGAATGGATCGTTTCAGAAAACGACCAAGTCTCAATCCAAGTTTCTAATTCAGGTAATGACACCAGTGGTAACAGAGCGACATTAGGGCTTCGACCTTGAATGGAGTCTAGCAGGGTCTGGTATTTTAAATTTGATAAAAAAATGTGTTGCTCATGGGGAGCGAGCGCAGCAAAGTCGATGCGATCTTTGCTGACATCGACTTCTTCTGGACGCCAGAAAAAAGACAATTGTTTTTCAATTAATTGTTCAAATTGTGGATGGCGCTGCTGATCATAGCGCGCCACATTAACCGGATTACCCAAGAACATCGGTTCTTTTAAGGGATCATTAGCAATTTTTGAGAATGTACTGTATTTGTGCGACATGTTTTTTCCTTAAATCTTACAAGCACCACTGGCGCAATCATCCTCAGCAGAGTCGTTATTACTGTCTGTTTGACCGTCACGGGTATTTTGATAGTACAGGGTTTTTAAACCGTATTTGTAGGCCAGTAGTAGA
>JAWXTX010000204.1:0-2105 GCA_044433165.1 Ferrimonas sp.
CGTTGTACGCCGGCTATTTTTATCAGCTTGAATTGCACTACCGTGATTTTTTACGTTGGATAAGTTTGTTGTTTGCAACCCCAGTAGTGATGTATTCCGCCCAGCCATTTTACTTTAGTGCGCTACGGTCACTTTTTAGTCAGCGCATTAATATGGATGTACCAGTCTCATTGGCGATTTTATTGGCTTACGGGGCGAGTGCCAAAGCCACGGTAACGGGAAGCGGTGAGGTGTATTTTGAATCGGTCTCTATGTTCACCTTTTTTTTACTGCTTGGCCGTTTAGCTGAACAGCGTGCACGTCGCAAGGCCTCAGAATATAACAGTAACCGCCAAAAACTGATCCCCATTACGGCCAATTTATGCAGTGACGGCAACATTCAGCAAGTGGCGGCGCGCAGCTTAACCGCCAACCAGCGCATTTTAATTCGACCAGGAGAAGCTATCCCTGCCGATGGGCGCATTGTTGTTGGTCAGAGTGACATTAATGAATCGATGCTCACCGGTGAGTCAACGCCTAATCTCAAAACCGTTGGCGCCATCGTGTACGCTGGCACCATTAATGTTAACCAGCCGATAGAGGTACAAGTTACTCACACGGGTGCACAAATGCGGGTTCATGCGCTATTGCGTTTGCAAGAACAAGCCGCCAGCAACAAACCTGAAATCGCCCAATTGGCCGACCAAATTGCGCACTATTTTGTACCGGCGTTATTGATGATTGCAGGGCTCACTTATTTGGGCTGGCATTGGTGGCAACCAGAACACGCCTTTTGGGTTACTCTTTCGGTTTTAGTGGCCGCTTGCCCCTGTGCATTAGCATTAGCAACGCCAGCCGCCCTAACCTGTGGCATTGCAAAAATGAATAAACAAGGGTTATTGGTTCGCCATGCCCGAGCATTAACGGCCTTACCTAAATTAACCACGGTGTTATTTGATAAAACTGGCACCTTAACCAACGGTCAATTTTGTTTGCAACAAACGCAGCTACTTGCACCTGAGTGGTCGATTGCACAGGTACAGGCTTTGGCTGCCGCATTAGAGCGACACAGTGCCCATCCTTACTCGCAAGCCTTTGCGCCTTTTGCGGATCAAAACATTGTCAGCCATCAAAATCAGCATCATTCAGGACAAGGGATCAGCGGTATCATTCAAGATCAGCGATTTCGCTTAGGCAGTGCGATATTTGCAGGCGCCACAAACGGTGATGGTTTATATCTTGCTATTGATAGTGGCCCTATTGCCCGTTTTTCATTAAACGATCAGCTGCGTTCAGACGCGACCTCAACGATTGCAGCGTTAACTACTCAAGGGCTGGACTGTCGTATGTTATCTGGCGATCCAAATCCGGCAGCATTATCGCTCGCCAGTGCGTTGGGGCTGCAACATAACTTGCATGGCCAAACTCCTGAACAAAAACTGGCGGTACTCACGCAGTTACGTGCACAGCAGCAGGTTGTGGCGATGTGTGGCGATGGTGTGAATGACGCTCCTGTGCTGGCGGCGGCGGACGTCTCTATTGCGCTAGCCAGTGGTTCTGAGTTGGCTCAATGTGATGCCGATTTAATTTTACTTGGCCAGCACCTAGGCCCGATTGTAAGTGGTATTCAATTAGCACGGCGCACCCATCGCATCATCAAACAGAACCTGTTGTTATCATTGGCTTACAACGGTTTTATTGTGCCATTGGCAGTAATGGGGCAAGTCGCTCCCTACGTTGCTGCTGCTGGCATGTCTTTAAGCTCATTAGTGGTACTGGGTAACAGTTTACGGCTGCTCCATGATGCTCCCCCGAAAACGAGCGTTGCTTTTGCCAACGTAGAAAAGCCCCAGTCAGAACAGCAATCTGGGTGAGATCATCACCATGTTAAGAGACCATTTGATATGGAAATCATCTACCTGTTAATTCCTATAGCGATGCTCTTTGTGGCATTAGCCATCGCCCTCTTTTTTTGGGCGGTGCGCTCGGAGCAATACGCGGATTTAGATCGCGCCGGCGACACCATTTTATTTGACGATGTGCCACCAGACTCGCCAACCAAGCCCTGTCCATTAGTAGCCAAACCAACCGTCACACCACAGACACCACCTCGAGTTAAATCATGA